>JABSSR010000138.1 GCA_013213965.1 Verrucomicrobiales bacterium
GGAAGAGTATCCTAACGCAGAACTTATAGCACATCCTGAATGTACTTATGCCGTGCGAATGTTGTCTGACGAGGTTTGTTCGACTGAGAAGATGATAGATTATGCGCGTAATTCTAAGAGCAATGATCTTATCATTGCGACAGAGAGCGGCATGCTCCACCGTCTTAAAAAAGAAGTACCAGAAAAGACTTTCATACCAGCTCCAACTCAAAATTGCGCATGCTCTGAATGTCGTTTTATGAAAATGAATACTCTAGAGAAGCTTCGAGATTGTCTGGACACGTTAGAGCCTCAAATAGTGATGTCTGAAGAAATTCGGACAAGAGCCGAAGAGCCAATACTTAAAATGCTATCGATCAGTGCTTGAAAAGAGAAAAAAGACGTATCTTATACGCTGAGCAGAAAAGATATGCAGCGCCTAAGAGCAATAGAGAGTCTATAAAGATTTGCATTTGAAGAGAAGTGCGGAGTCCTAGGCAGCCGCACTCTACGTCTAAGCCTCGAAGGATGAGAGATGAAAGCGAGACGATAAATGCTATCAGAAGTGACCCAGTAATTAAGATTGCACCTTTAAAAAGCATTTTCAGAAGCAGGCATGCGCCTATAATTATTTCTAAAGGGGGCAAAGCCATAGCTAGAAGAGCAATGAACGGATCATTTAATATTTTATAGTTTCTTATTACGACTTCAAGGCTTTGCGGATCTTTGATTTTGTAGATCCCTGAGTAAATAAAAATTCCCCCTAAAATTATCCTGATCAGTAGTTCTACAGGATCTAATCTAGATTTGAGCCAAACTGGCAACTTTTGCAATATTCAAAGCATTGAAGCTATAAGATTAAAGATTACTTAATATATCGTCACCCATCTGTATGGTGTTTACCTTCTTTGTACCTTCTTCGCCGGTAAAAATGTCCGCAGTTCTGAAGCCTGAATCAATCGATTTTCTGACTGCAAGATCGATTGAATCAGCTGCATCTGTTAAGCCAAAAGAATAACGCAACATCAAGGAAGCTGAAAGTATCTGAGCACAAGGGTTAGCGATGCCTTGTCCTGCAATGTCTGGGGCAGAACCACCGCTTGGTTCGTACATACCAAAATAGAGTCCATTACCTAGTGACTGACCAAGGCTAGAGCTTGCGAGCATGCCAAGTGAACCGGCGATCATAGCCATTTCGTCACTTAAAATATCTCCGAAAAGATTTGGAGCTAAGACAACATCAAAGTCCCTTGGTCTCCGAATAAGCTGCATGGCTGCATTGTCTACATACAAATGATCTAATTCAATGTCAGGGTATCTAAGAGCTACCTTTTCAACAGTGTCTCTCCACAATATTCCATTCCTTAAAACATTGGCCTTATCAATGGAGGTGACACGTTTATTTCTGCCCATAGCTGCGTCAAAAGCAACATAAGCAATACGTTCAATCTCAGATTCTTTATAAATCATAGTGTCGATGGCGATTTTCTCATTACCATCATCCCTTATTTCCTTTGGTTCACCGAAGTAAATTCCTCCAGTAAGTTCACGAACGCAAAGTACATCGAAGCCGCCTTCGACAAGATCCGGCCTGATTGGGGAGGCATTTGTTAAAGAAGGAAAACAAATGCTAGGTCGTAAGTTTGCAAATAGTCCGAAATGCTTCCTTAATGGAAGTAGAGCTCCCCTCTCAGGTTGAGTGTCTGGGGGCAATGTTTCCCATTTAGGACCTCCGACTGAACCAAAGAGAATCGCGTCTGACTGCTCACATGATCTGAGGGTTTCTTCTGGGAGTGGCGATGATGTCTTATCTATGGCTATTCCACCCACCAATTGTTCATCAATAATAAATTTAACATTAGAAATCGATGAAACCTTATCAATAACACGCAGAGCTTCAGACATGACTTCAGGCCCTATGCCGTCACCTGAAAGGACAGAAATCTTATATTCTTTATTACTCATAGGGTGCAGAGAATCGATCATTGTTTACTTCATTGCAACTAGGTATGTGGTCTTAGTTTAGTTATCTTGACAAAGGTGAATCCTTCACCGCATTGATGAATTGTTTAACAAGCGTAGGATCCTTAAAGCCATTCTGATTCTCAACTCCACTTGCAACATCGACTGCTGCTGGGCGGACCAATTGGATGGCTTCGCTGACATTGCTTGGGTCTAAGCCACCGGCGAGGATGACAGCGGATTGTGGGTTGGACTGGATGAATTTTCTGCCAAGGTCCCACTCAAATGAACGGCCAGTACCACCATAACTTTCTGGGCAATATGTATCCAAAAGAATAGTGTCGATATTAAAGGAGCTGATCTCATTGAGTGATCTTGAGTCCTTAACGCCTATCGCTTGTATGGTTTTATAACTTTTGGAGATTTTTTCACAATAAGAGGCAGACTCATCGCCGTGGAATTGTGCGACATGTATAACATTATCTTCAAGTAATGAAGTCACCTCATCGGTTTTAGCATTCACGAACACTCCTACCTTTTCAATTTTCTGATCAATAGAAGTGCTCCATTCTTCGACTTGCTGTCGTGTGACGTATCGTCTGGATTTATTCCAAAAATTAAATCCTAATGTACTGGCTCCGAGCTCGATAGAAAGGATTGCATCTTCGAGTGATCTGATCCCACAAATTTTGATTCCCACTTCACTGCCAGTTACAAAGTCAGGTTTCATTGTTAATCATCCTCAAATTTAAGGGCTTTCAAAGAAGTCTCGATAACGTCAATGATTCTATCAATGGACAAGGGGCGGACTAAGAAGCCCTTAACTCTTGCGTCACGTTTGACCTGATCACTCATCTTAATATCGTCTTCTTCACCTATAAAAATAACGGCCGGACATTTACGGATGCCTTCGTACAAAGAAGGATAAACTTTATACAATAGGTCATAAAGTAATACCCCATTTAGATTTGGCATATGGTAACCAAAAATGAACA
>JABSSR010000139.1 GCA_013213965.1 Verrucomicrobiales bacterium
CATCGTCGAAGGACACGGCATTGATGATACTATCCGCTATGAGGGCATCAAAGAAGTGACGATCGATGTGGGCCGATTCAATGGTGAATTTCTTAGCAAAGTGCATGGAGAGACGCCCAATTTTCGTGAAGTTCTTTCAGGTGAAGAAGCAATAGCTAAAGATCCAGAGAAACACGCAAAAGGGGAAAAAGTTCTTGGTGATCCGATCGTATTGAATGAAACGGAAGTGAGAAAAATTGAGAAAAGAATAAATAATGCTCTGCGGAAAAAACATCTTTCCTCCGATAAAGCCATTCGCTGGTTACCGGCTATGGGCGTTAAGCAATTATCATTTATTGCTGATAAGGAGTTTTTGATTCAGGTTAAGCGTAAAAAACTTCGCAAGTCTTTTCCTGATTCTGTGAAGTTTAGGGATCAAACTTCACTCGTGGGAACGATCTCCAAACTGACTCCGGGTCTTTACCTGGAAGCTGTGGATCGAATTGATCTTCGGGCAACTGATTCTGAAGATCCTGAAATCAGCTCTTTGGTGTGGAAATATCTAGGGAAGGAATCCTTGCTAAAAGGCCATTCGGATCATGGATCCAGTGATGGAGATCAGGGAGAGGATAAGGATCATGCTGCCATTGGCTATAATGAAGATGAGCAGAAAGTTAAAGATGATAGTCATCCTCATGACCCCAAAAAGGAAGCTGAAAATGCCAAAAAGATTTTTCTTGGAGCCAGAAAAAATGTATTACAAGAGGCAAAAGAGAATAATAAAGAAGCCGATTTTGGAGAAACTCTCAATCATTCTGTTTTAAAGTGGAAGGGCGAGGAGGAAGAATTGGCTAGTCATGCCCCAATCTTGGTGCCATGGGAGGACGTTAAGCTTTATTCTAACTTTACACCTAAGTGGAACACTTATTATGCGATTTATTTTACGCTGACAGGCTTGCATGGTCTGCATGTGTTAATTGGAGCAATAGTATTATTATACTTTGCAGTTTTTGGTAAGAAGCTATTTGATAAGGATCCTGAGCACATGACGAACAGGGTAGAGGTTGGTGGTCTTTTTTGGCACTTTGTGGATCTTGTCTGGATCTTCCTTTTCCCAATCCTTTATCTCATGTAAATGGCTGAACTCACTACCAACATCACATTCTAATAATAAAAAATGGCTGATACACCTGAAGAAATTTATAAGGACATGAAAAAGTACTGGCTGATAGGCTGGATACTGCTTGCATGTACTGTTCTTACTGTATTGGTGGCTAAGCTGACACCAAGTGTTACTATTGGTTTGGGCATAGCAACAGTGAAGGCAAGTTTAGTAGCTTTAATTTTCATGCACCTCAATAAAGAGAAATCGATGAAATACAAGATCCTAGTGTATACGGCGTTCTTTGCTCTTGGTTTAATGTTCCTAACTATTCTAGCTCTTTACGATCCAATTATTGCCCCTGTTAGCCGATCAAATTAAAGTGTCCTTAAAAAAGTTTCATATTCTGTTCATTAGCCTAGCAACTCTTTGTTTGATTGGATTTGGTGTGTGGTGTTTTATGGGCAATTTCCAAATAGCAGATGGGTTCTTTGGTGATGTAATGATTAATTACTTCTGCGGGATTAGTAGTATCGTACTTGGAATAATAACATCAATTTACGGGGTATGGTTTTACCGTAATAAGATTAAACATTTTGAAGTTGCTGAGACGCTTCCAACGAAATCATGAATATCCTTACCTACCCAATTTTAGCCTGTGCTACCTGTATGAGCAGTCGTGGTGAAGCTACAACTGAAGCGGCAGGAATGGCGATTCTGCTGATGCTGATTATTTTGGCTGGTGTTTTTGGTGGGATATTTAAGTTTATGAGATATTTGTCCCGATGTGAACGTAAGGCTGTGGGGCGACGATAAAATTTAAAATTCGAAATATTAAGTATGCAAATCCTAGGATTGATTAACGAACTTATTGGTCTGCCAGAAGTGGCCTCTGAGCACGGTAGTATGGTGGACCATATGTTAGAGATGGTTCACTGGCTAGTTGCTGTTCTTTTGATTGGTTGGTCTGCTTATTTTTTTTATTGCCTCTATCGATTCAGGCAGAAGAAGAACCCCAAGGCTAGTTATGGCGGGGTCAAAGGGCACGCCTCAACGCATGTTGAGATGGGAGTCGTTGCCATTGAGGCAATTCTTTTACTTGGATTTGCATTTCCTCTATGGGCAGTTCGGACTACAGAGTTTCCCACAGGAGCGGATGTGGTCAAGGTCCGGGCCGTCGGGGAGCAATTTAAGTGGACGATGCATTACCCTGGCCCGGACGGTGTATTTGGAATTACTAAACCCGAGCTAATTAGTGGAGATAATCCGCTAGGTCGTGATCCTGAGGACCCGAACGGTAAAGATGATTTTCTTTATACTGAACTGGTCTTGGCAAAGGATAAAGAATGCATAGTCACAGTTAGTTCCAAGGATGTCATACATAATCTAGCCTTACATCCTATGAGGATGGCTCAGGATGCAATACCAGGCAGCATCGCAGACATGTGGTTTAAGCCAATCAAGACCGGCAGATGGGAAACGGTTTGCGGGCAACTGTGCGGTGCTGGTCACTCTGGAATGGTTGGGTACATGGAAGTTAAATCTCAAGAAGAATTCGATGCTTGGTATAAAGAGAACACACCTTCAATGAACCAAGATAAACCTCTAGAGGATTCTGCTGCGAAGGAAAAACCCAATTCTTAAATGAGCATCAGCAACCATGCCTCATGAATTGATTGTTGAATCATTTTTTGATTTGTAATTATTTCAAGGCATTTTCTTGCCGAAATGTTGTGAGGAATGTTGGACTAAGTAATTTAAAAGCTTATTCTACTAAGGAAAATAATTGTGGAAGTAAGCAATACAACTGAATCATCAATTGATGATCGTTCCAGTTTTACGAGGCAGGACTTCTTATTACTTACTAAGGCAAGACTCAGTTTACTTGTAATTATCACTACCGTTTTTGGTTACTTGCTTGCGCTTAAGTCATCCGCATCTCTCATGGATTGGTGGCGTCTCACGCACACTGTAATAGGGAGTGCCTTAGCAGCAGCCGCCGCATCAGTTTTTAATCAATTAATGGAAATTGATGTTGATGCAAGAATGGCAAGGACTGCAGTCAGACCCCTCCCGACAAAAATAATCCAACCAGTTGCAGCATTTATCATCGGTTGGATATTGGCGGCTTGTGGAATAGTGCACTTGGGCGTCAAAGTTAATGCTCAGGCATCCGCTTTTGCTGCAGCTACCTTATTTGTTTACATGTTTATTTATACTCCAATGAAACGTCGGAGCGGATTAAACACATTAGTGGGGGCTGTTTCAGGAGCTCTTCCTCCCTTAATTGGGTGGGCAGCGGCTGGTGGGGATTTTTCAGTGGTGGAACCCTGGTTCCTTTTTGGGCTTTTATTTTTATGGCAGTTGCCGCATTTCGTTGCTATCAATTGGATGTATCGTAAAGAGTATGAAGATGCTGGTTTTGTGATGTGGTCAAATGGAGACGAGAGTGGAGGCAGGACTTCTTTCTTAGGAATTTTCTTCAGTGTTTTATTGATGATGATGATGGTTATTCCTCTAGCTTTTGGTTTCGTACGAACGTGGGCAGTTGTGGGTTTGATGCTGGCTGCTTCAGTAATGATTAAGTATGCGATTAATTTCGGTAAGAGCAGACTCAGGGAAGATGCCAGAAGATTATTTCTTTACACACTTATTTTTTTACCGGTAGCGTTGTTTTTATTGTTCATCGGGTGGGGCAGATAGATTTAATAAATCTTGGAACAATTAAAATGTGTATTTCTTAACAGAGACAATGACTAGCCTTAATAGTTGAAATAAGTATTTCGAGATAAAGAAACAATGAACCATACAGCGAAGACGGCCCTAGTATTGATCCTGATAATGTTTTCAGGAATTGCAGTATATTACAGTTGGCTCAAAACGGTGCATCGACAATTGGTAGAAGGTAAGCCTCCGATGCTCCGACCGGTGGACCGTTTTCGTTCAGATGGGCACAAAGGGGAGCCGGTCCAACTTTTTCATTCTGATGATATTTTGTATCTTGTCGGCTATTTCTATGCTGGTGATGAACGGGAAGCTTTGACTGTCTGCCGTCGAATTCAAGCAATGAGAAATTTATGCCCGGAAGAGAAAAGGTTCCGCCTTGTTGGTTTCTCAATGGATCCTGAGATTGATAGTGCTGATGTATTAAAAGAATTCGCATCCAAACATGGATTCACTTCAGAGGAATGGATCTTTGTTACTGGTGATCGAGATCGTGTCCGTAAATTCATGAATGAATTTTTTCGATACCCGGGACACAAGAAACCGGACAAGTACCGTAAAACCGATTTTGATCTTTATGCTAGAGAGTTGAGAATTTCTTTAGTGCATAAAGGGATTAATGATGACAATGCATTTATTCGAGGAGTTTATTGGGAAGGTATTCGTAAAGGGGAAGTCCGAAATGATAAGACTTCGGAGGAGGATATGAGATTTATTATTCAAAATGAAATGCAAAAAAATTTCTTAAAAGAAAGTGAATAAAGAAACGAAAATTATATATTCGTGTGTTGTACTTGCTCTATTGTTGGTGGGAGCGTTTATTTTTTTGTGGACTCTCAAAATAAACCAGTTAAACCAAGTAAAATTACGGTCACATGACAATTTAGAGCGTTTTGTCACTCGTGATATCATTACAACTGACGCTGACGGAGGTCCTCGGAATTTTTTTGATCTCAAGGGCAAGGTTTGGTTGATCAGTCATGTCTTTACTCGTTGTCCAGGTCAATGTGCTGGAGTTTGTGCAGTACTCGATGATTTACGTAAGGAGGTAAATGATGAGGACCTCTTACATTTTGTTTCAGTAACTCTTGACCCGAGTCATGATGATCCTTCTCACTTGAAAGCATTTTCCCAGAAACATGGCTTAGCATCTAAGGATTGGTGGTTTTTGACTGGAAATGCAGATGAGCTGAACGAATACATGATGGAAGTTTTTTCTCTTTCGGCTCAGGAGAAGAATGAAGAACAGCGCAATGGACCTGATGATTTATTTGCTCATAGGCCAATGATTGTTCTGGTTGATCATGAGCTTAAGATTCGTGGATGGTATGATCCATTTGATGAAAGCAGTAATAAGTCTTTGTGGAAAAATTTACTTTTAGCTATTAATGATAAGAAGTCTTCAAGAGGATCCTAATTTTTTTAAAACATGACCATTCAGGACCTTCCAGTCGTCAATGCTACACTTAATGCTATTGCCACCTGTTTTATTGTGGGTGGGATTATTCTCATTAAAAGAGGGAACAAAAGAGCACATGCGGCTTGCATGATTATAGCGCTAATTGTCTCTGCGGCGTTTCTGACATGTTATCTGATTTACCACTATTCGAACCCAACTACTAAATTCACTCACGAAGGATGGCCTAAGATTTTATATTTCATTATTCTTTTTACACATATTCCACTCGCGGCATTGTCCTTGCCTCTGATTATTCTTACTGTTATTCCAGCCATTCGCAGAAAGTTTGAAA
>JABSSR010000014.1 GCA_013213965.1 Verrucomicrobiales bacterium
TCGGCTTTGGTGCCGAGATTGGAATCAGTACTGATAAGCTTCATGCTAGGGGTCCAATGGCATTACGTGAACTGACATCCTATAAGTACCTTATCACGGGAAACGGTCAGACTAAGGTATAATAGTTCTTATTACTATTATGATGATAAGGATCCGGCTATTTCTTTAGCCAGTTGGTTAAGTGATTGGTCATTGATTTCGTTTAAACTGAAGGTGTGATCAGGTTCTCTGCTGTATGTTTTTCGTCTAGAACTCAAGTAAGCAGCATCATAATGATCCTTGAGGATTGAATGGACAAAACCCTCATGATTATTTTCTTCAACCATTGAAATCCAAGTGTTAAACACTGAATCAATCTTTAAATGCTTGATCTTCTCAAGCTTAGATTTGAGTAAGTCAGGACTTTCAGTGAAGTGAGGGTATTCTCTAAGGAGGAAATCAACTCTATATTTGCGGTCCACATTAATTTCCAATACGGGAGAACTTTTCATTATAGTCCAGAAATTTGAGGGAATTTGTAGATTCCCGATGCGGGAGCTTTCTGATTCTAAAAAAATAGGCTGATCGATACTGAAACTAAGGATTTTCTCATATAACAAACGTTCAAATTTCTTTTGGCTCGGCTGTTCGATTGAAGTTTCTTCTCCCAGGGCAGATCCTCTATGAGCTGCCAAGCCTTCGAGATTAATGATTTGCATGCCGCATTCATTGAGTTGTTTCAAGAGTTTCGTTTTGCCTGAACCAGTCAGGCCTGAAATGATTTTAAAATGGAAGTTATTTTGTAGTAGTTTATCGAATGATTCGACAATGTGTTTTCTGTAAGCTTGGTATCCCCCTTCAAGTAATACTGGTTTCCAACCGATGGACTCCAGAATTGTAGCAATGGATCTGGATCTCTCGCCTCCTCTCCAGCAATAAATTAGCGGCGAATAATCCTTTTCTTTCTCAAAGAAGTAATTATTTAAGTGTTCAGCTATGTTATGTGAAACCAGGGCAGCGCCGCGTCGTCTGGCCTCGAAGGGGCTCATTTGCTTGTAGATGGTACCGACCTCTTCGCGTTCTGAATTTGAAAGTACTGGTAAATTGATAGAGCCTGGCAGATTGTCTTCGGCAAACTCTAACGGAGATCGAACATCTATAACATCATCATATTCAGCAAGATGTATATCTTTTGATTGTATGGGTTTAATATGTCGCATTAAAGGTTTAACCTATTATACATGGTTTGCGATGTTGATTACGATAAGCGAATATCAATGTAAGAATTGATGGATATTTGGATTACAGGAATAGGGTCTATATGTTCGGCAGGTGCCGGGTCAAATGCACTATTTGATGCGACACTCGCATCATCAATTAGTACTAGGACCATTAAAGTTAGTTCAGGAAAAGAAAAATCTAATTTACCAGTATGTTCTATTGATGATAGTTCATTCGATTTGCCAAGATTCAATGNNATTAATAAGCTAGATAGATCATCGAAACTNGCCATNGTTGCTGGTAANGAAGCATGGNAACAATCAGGCCTTAATGNGTCTCANATTGAACNTGATAGNANTTCTGTAATNGTTGGCACNTCAAGAGGCCCTGTAGGNAAATGGGAGGAAACGTATCAAAGACAACTTTCNGGTAAAGAGCANCTCCCATCACTAGCAGCTACAGGAACGATGGCAGCATTGAGTGGATCTTTATCACAATTCTTAGGTGTCACGGGCACTTCCTTGACTCTTTCTTCAACGTGTTCCTCAGGCGCTTCAGCTATTGGTATGGGAGCTAGTCTCATACTTGGTGGGAGTTGTGATGTGTCAGTTGTCGGAGGCTCTGAATCAGTAATAAATGAGGCAATCATTAGTGTTATGAAATCTGCTGGGCTCCTTGGTAATGATCCAGTTCCTGATAAGACCTGTAAACCATTCGATATTGGAAGGAATGGTTTAGTCGTTGGTGAGGGTGCAGGCTTTCTGGTCATAGAAGCCTCGGAACATGTTATGAAGAGAGGTGGCGTACCTTTAGCGAGATTATCTGGATGGGCCAGTTCCCTTAGTCAGAGTGGTAAAGTGGGAGTTGAGGAGAGCGGATCAGGTTTGGCGAGGACGATAAAAAACACAATATCAATGGCTGAAATTGAACCGTCAGATATCAGTTATATAAATGCTCATGGTACCGGCACAATCCTCAATGATTTATGTGAATCAAAAGCATTTAATCAGGTAGTAGGTTTATCAGATGTGCCTCTCAGTTCAATTAAACCTATTACGGGCCATTGTCTGGGAGCTTCACCTGCTCTTGAAGCTGTTCTTTCAGTGATGTCGTTGAAAGAAGGATCGCTTCCACATACTGCAAATCTCGAAAACATTGACCCTCAAATAAATCTAAATCTGATCAAAGGACAGCCTCAAAAATCGAATCAGAACCATGTCCTTTCTACTTCACTTGGATTTTGGGGAAATCACGCGTCTCTTCTCTTTTCAAGTGTTTCATAAAGATTCTTCATATGAATCTTTCCTAGAGGGGTGCGCGGTATGTTGTCGATGATAATAAGTTCCTCGGCACGTTCTATGCTTTTTACAGATGTATTATATTTGTTAAAGGCGCTGGCATGATCTGATGTCTCTTCGGCAACCATTATAATTTTATTGCCTTTCCTGGAATCAGGAACCGGCATCAATGTAATTGATTGTCCGTACAATGGATTCAGAGTGGATCGGAGCTTATCGATATTAATTTTTTCACCTAAAACCTTTATTTGTGAGTCCTTTCTTCCGGTGATGGTGAGTTTGTTTTTGCTAATATTTGCGATGTCACCAGTTGAGAACCAACCGTCATCAGGAATGGGTTCAGTATACTTCCAATCCCCTTCCACTTGTTCGATGTAGCCGTCGAAGAGTGAATTGCCTTTCACTAACAACTCGTGCTCAGTGCTAACCTTTATGTCCCATATACTTAGAACTTCCATCCCTTCCCCAGGACTATTTTCGGTGGCAACTTGTGAACAGGTTTCAGTCATGCCGTAAGTGAGAAGAACTGGCCATCCTAGATCTAGTGCTTTGTTTCGGATTTCATCGGAAAGTTTATCACCTCCAATAATGAGGGCTCTAAGATCAGCGTTAGGCTTATAGTCTAAATTTATAATGTCATGGAGTTGAGTTGGGACTAATGAGCATAATGTGATCTCCTCATCATTGATGTGTTTTATGAAATCATCTGGTGACCATTTATTTTTGAATTCAACAATGGCTGACCGGCTCTGGCTTGCCCTGGCATGGACAGACAGCCCACTCACGTGTGTCGTTGGTAAACAGCATAACCATTTATCATTGGAAATTATGTTGAGATGTTTGTTAACAGCGTCTGCCGATCTGAGCATGGATTGCTTTGAGATTACTGTGAATTTAAGCGACCTCGTAGTTCCTGAAGTCGAGATTATTATCTTACCACTCATATTGAGTCTGGAAGCGATGCGGTAAATTGAATTTTCCACCGTTTCATTTAATTGGTTTGAAAGGATGGAGTTCTCAGATGAGTCCCAGTAATTTTTATCGTAAATGCTCATTTGAGATCATCCCAGAGAAGATTCTCTAGCAAGTCACTCATACCTAAACCGGGGCCATTCTTAGCTTCATCGAAAGGGCCAATGCCATTGACAGTAACAGTGTGGTTTGTAATAGCTGACTGATAAGCTGCATATCGCCTCCCGAGTTCATGATCCATGTTATGAGTAACGCAGACCGGTACATTGTTGGGCACATAAGGAAATATTGCTGGTTTCCATATTCTAATATTGAAACCGTTTTCAGCGTCTTGAGGTCCCCTATCTAAAGCGAGATTAATACCAGTTTCCTTTGTGAATCGATCCCAAATATTGGGATCATATGGGAATGGGTCTTCGATAAAGTCGATACGGTCACGGCAAGGTTTACTTAAATGCTGTACAAATTGAACGCATTCTTCAGGACTAAGAGATGAATTGAAATCAATTCTGAAGAAGAGATTTTCGGGCAGTAATTCTAGGTAATGAGCAACTTTAACTGTATCTTTAATTCCTTTAATTTTTAGATGAGTGAAGGCCTTGAGTTCATTTTTAAACTCATCACTAATTTTGTGATTCGTTGGCAATGAAGTAGTGAAATGGTATTCAGGGATAGTAATGTTTTCAAAAAGATCAATGCTTTTCATTCGTGCATTGCCATCTATTTCACAGCACTTGAAGCATGCGAGAGCCTGTTCAGTAGGGTTGTTCTTTAGGATTGATAATAAGTGGTAATCGAGATCTTCATCCCCCAAGCTCGGCCAGGGTTGTAGGCAGCCATAGCCTCCATTATGCCTAATGAGTGCGCCTTCAATTGTTCCTGCTGAGGACAATGCGTTCGGGGAAAAATCAAAGTGGGTCGAGTATTTGTGAACCTGCACTTTGTCTTTCATTTTAATTGTAGACCGACATATAAGAGAACAGAAAAGTTCACGTATGCAATAACTGAAAGTCCGAGAAACTTATTGTAGGCAGTGTTTGGTTCATTTTTGATCACTAAAATAGCGACAATTGTAGATAAAGGCATGCCTATGAGCGGTATCAGTGCGGTGAATGTATAGCCAAGAGGGATCCAAAGTAATACAATCAAATAAGGGAGAACGCTCAGAATTAATATTTCTAACCTCGCAAAATTTATGCCGTATCTTGCAGCCAATGTGAGCTTTCCACAGTTCCTGTCCTCAACGATGTCGCGTGCATTGTTGATAGATATAATGATAGCACACAAAAGACCGGACTGTGATCCAAGTAAGATTGATTCAGGGCAAATGTACCCAGTGAATACATAAAAAGTACCATTCACAGCAATTAATCCAAAGAATACAAAAACGAAAATTTCACCGAGTCCTTTGTAAGCGAGCGGCCATGGGCCTCCAGTGTACCCATAAGCAAGGAATAAGGATATTGTACCAATAATGATGATTGGTATGCCTCTGGCGACGATAAGGGGCAATGAAAATGTAATTGCCATTAAACAGAAAGTTGATCCAGCAATGATAAGACTTTTAGGAGATAGAATGCCTGAGGAGGCCATTCTTTTTGGACCAATTCTTTTATCTGTGTCAGCGCCTTTTTTGCTGTCTATGGCATCATTAAATAAGTTGGTGGCAATCTGAATGCAGAGTGTACTTAGAATGATTGATCCAAATAAAATATAATTAAAAGATTCGTCAATTGCGTATGTAAGTACAGTGGCAAGTGACACTGGCAGTACTGCTGCCATGAGTGTTTTTGGTCGTGATGCAGCTAAGAGTGCAATAAAGATCAGACTCTCATCAACCATAATCAAGGGAGCCTGGGAAATTTTGAGAAATCTGGATTTCTCTTTTCATTGAAAGCAGTTTTCCCCTCTTTCGCTTCTTCTGACATGTAATAAAGAAGTGTTGCATTACCTGCAAGCTCTTGTAGTCCGATTTGACCATCACAGTCAGCATTCATTGCCGATTTAAGGCATCTTAAGGCCAGTGGTGAGTGCTGCAGCATCTCTCTGGACCACTTTAGGGTTCCATCTTCAAGCTTATCTAAAGGAACAATGGCATTAACAAGACCCATATCCAACGCTTCAGAAGCATTGTATTGGCGGCAAAGGAACCAGATTTCTCTCGCTTTTTTCTGGCCGACAATGCGCGCAAGATAGCTTGATCCTAGACCACCATCGAAGGATCCTACCTTAGGTCCTGTCTGGCCAAATTTGGCGTTCTCGGCGGCGATGGTTAGATCGCAAACAACATGAAGAACATGGCCTCCACCAATTGCATAGCCAGCAACCATTGCAATGACAGGTTTCGGTAAAGATCGGATCTTTTTCTGAACTTCAAGTATGTTTAGTCTGGGCACGCCGTCCTTGCCGATGTAACCAGCGTCTCCCCTCACCTTCTGATCTCCTCCCGAGCAGAAAGCTTCGTCACCTGCTCCGGTTAGGATTAAAACACCAACCTGTTCATCATTTTGGACGAGGTTCAAGGCTTTAATGATTTCATTGACCGTTTCTGGTCGGAAAGCGTTCCTCACTTCAGGTCTGTTAATAGTAATTTTTGCTATCCCGTCATCAGTCTTCTCAAAAAGAATATCCTCAAAATCACAAATATTTTTCCACATGGTTTCTATCGATACACGATTAATTAGGAAATGAAAACATTGATCGCATCTGCTGTCTCTTTTGGATTGTCCCAGGGAACTCTATGTCCTGAATTTTCTATAATTTTAAGTTGTGACAGTGAAAGCTGATCACAGGCTTCGACTGCATATTTTGTATATTTTGTATCGAATTCACCTGTCAGCCAAAGAACTGGAGTTTTTATACGCTGAAAATTATTAATTGGTGGAGATTGAATGCCTGATGACCATTTAATGAAGGTCTCTGATATATTGGTTTTAAGATGCATTAATGGATTTCTGTCTGCAATTTCCTGGGAATTATCAAAGATGGATTGATTTTCCCAATCAGCTATGAAACGTGTCCAATTAGTCTTACAAAGTTCTGACCATTGTAAATCATGAGCGATGCGATCATTCCGAAACTTTCTGTCAGTGATTCCGGTATGAGCAGAAATGATAACCGCTTTTGACCATGGTGTATTTTCTTCAAGTAAGGCTTGAAGTGCAATTCTCGCGCCGAGTGAATATCCGACGATGACGTCTCCGGGGTTCGCTAGTGAGTTTATATTCCTTGCTGCAACATCAATGTCATCTGAACTATATGAATAGAGATTCACTGCATGACTTTGGAAAGTGTTGAGACTGTGAATAATAACGTCCCAATCACTTGAGTGGCCAACGGCACCATGAAGAAAGTAAATCATGTATTATAACAAGTCCTTCCAAAATTCTTCACTCGATTGATTGTCGGGGATAATTTCAATGATGACTGGACCATCTGGTAAGTTTTGTAAATCGACAGTAGACTGTGCGTTAATATAATTTATATCCCACATCGCGGCCCATGATTTAAATCCGATGTTGTGATTATTGATGATGGATTTCTTAATGTGCTTAGGTGATTCGCTAACTGCATTAATCCTGGAGAATATTTTTCCGCCCCCATTATTAATGATCACAATTCTTATATTGGATTCATTATGATCGCGGAGTATCCACGGTGAGAAAAGATCATACATAGCTGTGAGGTCGCCAAATA
>JABSSR010000140.1 GCA_013213965.1 Verrucomicrobiales bacterium
GTTGGTTTAGTTGTCAGCGGCTTCTTAACTCTCTTAACGTCTTGCCGCCGTGTTTGTACAGGAGGTCGGCGGTTTGCCTCTTCACGGCTTTGACTTCGGGGTGCGCCCAAGATTCTACTTTGGCATAATCTAGCGGTGTTTTATGAAAATCACTCATCGTGTTCAAATCAACACCTACGACAATTAATAGTTCGACGACCTCCTTGCGACCTCTTCCAACAGCAGAAGCTAGCCAATAGTATAACTGAGGTCGCTATGGTGATGGTCTTCATTTGGGTTCCCTGATTTGTAATTCTGCTCTCGTTTTCCCTCTAAATATTTGAACGACAAGTTAATTAGCCGGAATCAATTTTCTTCTGACATGATTTTAAAGAAACAGGTTTCTGTTTCTTTTGGTATGCCAACTTGGACTTCAATCTCGGTTTTGGTTAATGAAGTCGTTTCAACTTTTCTTAACGGGCTCCAATCCCCCTTGGATAGAGATTCCCTGTATAAAACCGTGTACCCCCCTCCAACTGGGGCAGAGAATACCAGATTCAGTTCACCTTCTTTTATATCCAGCCTTTTAATGATGATTTGATTTATGTTTCCAGGATGCCCCGGGGATCCTCCTTGATGAAGACTTGTTCTCCAATTTTCCGGTCGACTGAAAGTATTATTCGGATCGATAATTTCCATTGAACTCCCTCGACCATCCGCTTCTTCAGGCCAGGGATCTTTTGTTCCGTAGTTCAGTTCGAGGATTGTATCGCCTGAACCGTTAACCGCTTCAATCCGTTCTCCATTATTGGCTAGTTGTCCTGAATACTCACCGGCAATCGGCAATCCGGAACCGTAACGTTTCTCAAAAGCTTTGCGGTTTTTTACCAGCAAAAAAAAATGACCGCCGAGAATCTTCTTGATTGGCGATGTCGTGAAATCAAACTGAATCCCATCTGTGAACCTAACGCCATGCAGGTCAATGGTGGACATTCCCGCATTATGAATCTCCATAAATTCAAAATCATTCGCATTGTTGAAGCCGGCCTTTATTTCATCACTTGAGGGTTGAGCCGGGTGATAGTGCAACTCTGTGATGAGCAGGGTGGGATTTCCGGAGAGTAAGGTTGCTTCGGCAAGTGCACTCCACTTCGAGTTATAAAGTGTTCTTGCCTTCACGGTGGTCAGGTTGTTCAAAACAACGGGACCATCATATTTTTTCCCGGTTGGGCCTCGGGGGTCGTTCCCGTCAAAGGTAAAGAAAACATTCCCCTTTGGAGCATTAATTTTGAGTTGAAACCCGTCTTCAGTCCCGCCAGTAAGATTCAACACAGGGGCTTTCACGCTGGGGTAAAGGCCGGCCTTTTGAAACTGCCCAAGCACGATTCTGGAGCGATTGGGGAAATAATTTTTCAACAAATCATCCTTCTCAGGTTTCCAGTGTTCGTCGGGTGTGAACGGCGAGTTCTTTAACTGGTCACCCCAACGTGTCGATTCACCAATCATGGCATCCTTCACCTGATCGACCAGTTTAGCGAACCTTGTCGCGGGACGGTTGCTTTCAGGCCTGGCTGGATTCCATTGGGGGTTATCCGGATTGACGTAAAGAGCACCGCCACGAAAAAAATGACGATGGATCCTGTCGGCGAACAATAGGCGAAAAGCCGCGTTGTTACGCAATGCCGCGTAGGGGCTTGCAACGGCGCCACTGGCATTCAGGCGATTGGTCCCCAGAAGACCAACCTTCAGAGCAATCTCGGTATCCCACGGGTAAAAATAAAATCCGTCGCCATTATTGCGGTTTCGCCCAACCCAGTGATTGCGCCCGGGCCAATCAACATTCCCCACATAGAAATTAAGGATCATGTAGTCGATCATATTTTCCATGTTCAGAAGGCTTTCAAATTGGGGATTAGCGGTGCCGTCGAGGTTGTTGCCCTGCAAACGCTGATAAACCTCATTGCTGGATGAATTCCCATTGAGAATATTCAGCATCCGGTTCCAGGCGTCACGGTTGCCATCCGGTGCGGAATCTTGATTGAGCGCGTCCCAATCCTCTTTTTTACCTCCGTGATATTTTTCCGAGAAACCGGCATCCGGGCGTTCGACCGGGTTGTATAGCCCCCAATAGAGGCCGTTTAGGTAAAGGTGAACAAAGGTCGAGTTGGGTGCTGCCATGCCCATGTCCCGGGCAGTTTTCATTGCGAATGTATCGCGAATGTATAGAGCTTTGGTTCCACCAAATGTCCAGGCATCATTGCCGTTAGCCCTCAAAACTATGTTGTTAAATCCACTCTCAACCTCTGGTCCGAACAACGGATAATCCAGTTGGGAGGCACCATATTTGCTCCTGAAAATAAGTCGGAAAGATTTTTTCAAAGTCAAGAGCCTTGACTGCATCTCTCGGAAGGCTCCCCCCTGAATTCGAATGCCGACGTTTTCTTGAAATCCTTGAGATTTATCGGGATGAATCATTTCCACAGAGGCAGGCCGTTCCCAAGTGGCCCCGCGCCTTTCCGGGTTTGAATAAATACCTCGAGGGCCAAACAAATCCCCAATATCCATCACGATGGATATCGAGGGTAAAGATTGAAGGCTCTCTTTGAGCCTGCGTGTGTATTTACCTCCATAACGATCCTTTCCATTCAGTCCTGTGACACGCTGATCCAGGTCATAATCAGCGGTTTGATTATCCCATCGTTTGGGAAATCCGGAATTCTTGGCGCTAATGGAAGTCTGCCTGATTGTGTCCTCGGGAAATACATAGGTCTGGGTCAGGGTTCTTGATGGCAGCCAATTTTTGTGGAAGGCAGTTGACCTTAGGATAGTTGTGTGGTCGATCGGAATTGGGGCGGTGTATGTTTCTCCTGTAGTCAAAGTGGGATTGCTCCCGTCCGTTGTGTAACGGATGGATGCTCCCTCAGTAATCGATGACAGTGCGAGTTTGAAAGGTGTTTCGTAGAAACCGTGTTCATGGCCGGCCTCCGGGGTTGCAACCAATCCTGCGCTGGGTTCTCCGTTTTGGTAACCGGGTGTGGGTGAACTGAAATAGCTGGTAGTGCCCAGGCTTTCCCTCGTGTTTTCTAGCTGGGCTTGAAATAGAAACTCCAAACTATCAGCGCTGTCATTGAGGGCTCGAATGGCAAGAAGATTCCTGCCTTTTCTGATTTGCTTGGCATTTATGCCAAAGCTCTCCCATGCCAGGACGTCTTTCCGTGGCCTTTTCAAAATATTTGTTGAAGGGAAATCCGGATTTTCCGGTGCATTTGATTGGGCAACCAGGACACCGTTAAGGTAGGCCAGAAAACCGCCACTGTATCGAACATTCAAACTCAGATAGTCCGTGGGATCCCCAGCTTTCACAGTGAAGGGAAACCGCAGGTCGAGGATTGCGGTCCGACCAAACATATCGGTTTCGACGTTCGTTAAAATCAGGTCCTCAAAGTCTGATGAGGAGGGGCCGGAAACTCCCAAAAATTCCACTTCTGCAATTTGCATACAACAACCGCTCGGTCCCACGGTCATCGGAAAGATCAGTTCATATGTCTTGTAGGTCACATCATTGTCGAAGCTTACCGTCTGCCGATCGAACCTCTCCAGGAATTCAGGAACATTTCCTGATGCGATCTTGGTAAACGTTACTCCATCATCATTTGACCCCGACAGTACAAAGTTTGCTGGATCCCGATCAGGCGCGTCATTGGCCGATGTCAGTGCCAAACCGGTCACCACTCCTTCGGTCGTTGTGATGGTCAAACCGGTGTTCACTTTGTCAAAGTTTAGGTATTTTGTTTTTGGATTGTTGTCGATTGCATTCTCGACAGTTTCGTTGGAAGGGGAACGATGGGAGGTGGGGATAATCAGGTCACTTGAATGGGTTACATCCGCCAATGTAGAATCCTTCACAAGGTGATCTGCCTTGCCCATGAATTGCACCTCGGCAATTTGCATGGCCACGGCAGAACCAGCGTTTCTTATTGTTGGGAAAATAAGCCTGTAAAGACGGAAGGTTTGATCATTTGGAAAATGAATCTCCTGGGAGCTGAATCGATCCGGGAAAGCATCAATTTTATCCTTCGCAATTACCGAAAAACCGATGCCGTTATTTGACCCGTATAATACAAAACTGGCTGGATCACGTTGGGGAGCGTCATTGGCCGATGTAAGGAGCAAGCCGGTGACTACCGACTGTTCACTCTCCGGTTCCACTGTCATGCCGGCGTTTAGCTTGTCAAAGTTGAGATATTTAGTCTTTATATCATTATCGATGGCATTTTTCACCGTCTCACCTACGGGAGATCTTGTCGATGTTGGAATTATATCATCTCCTGGTTTAGTGATGTCATCCGTTGGAACAAGGGAGGCGACAGGAACCGGATGGTCCTTTTTGATGTAGCCAACCGCCGTTGTGGCAGCTTCCCAATTTTCATCCTCAAAATCAGGTTGAATCCAGTGGGATGCCGCTAGAGCGCTGGTGCGAAAATGCATTTTGCCTTTTGATTCTGCAGTCAAATAAGGATGGATTTCCAGGTCCATGCTTTGACCGTATGAGACGTCATTTATTTGTACGGGAAATTGGGGGGAGAATTCTGTGGCTATGGTGTTTTTATCCGGTCGAACCAAAGCCAGGTAATCCCCGTTGCGATTCAACTTAAAATTGGCGTGTAACTCAGTCTTCGGATTCGAGCGATTTTTGCCTGATGCAAAAACCAGTACGAACCCGCGCGTTTCAATTGTAATATTTGGGAATCGCCACTTTGCCAGGTTGTCCTGTTCATCTGTAAGATACCAGTCCTCAAGGGACATGGGTTCTTGGGTTGTATTGTGAATTTCGATCCAGTCACTTGAATCCCCGTCATCGTCAAGCAACCCTGAGCTGTTTGCGGCCAAAAATTCGGTGATAATCAAGTCTTGATCATCAGGATAGCAAGGGGCTAATGATGCAGCTAGAAACAGGGCTGCAAGTATGGTGGGGGGAGATTTCAATTTTTCATGTCTCTTTTCACTGTGATTGCTTGAGCCCCCCGCGTGTATTCTAACAGCGCGCGAGAGTGGATA
>JABSSR010000141.1 GCA_013213965.1 Verrucomicrobiales bacterium
GGAACTTTCAGCATTTATTAAGGATGATTTGCGAGGCAATGGTCTTCCCTCAGGTGAGACATCACGCTGCAATCAGTTCCTCAGTAAAATGATTGTTGCTTTTGAGGATGTTAAGCACATTTATCAATATAGAACTCCTCGAACGTTGAGTGCATTCAGTGACCTTTTTGTGACGATACTGCCAGTCCTGTATGGTCCATACTTTGCTGCCGTTTCAAAGGATTACGCACCTAGCCTAGTCTACGTTCTGCCTGTCATGTTTACGATGATTTTGGTGAGCCTGGATAATATCCAGGAACATCTGGAGAATCCTTTTGATCAGATCGGTGCAGATGATATTCACATCAATGCGGAGAAATATGTGGAACAGCTCGGATTGGAGTAATTATATTAATCACTCATTGCATCATAGATGAGAGCCTTGAGTTCTTTCTCGAGGGTCCACTCATAGGGCATGAAGTTGCGCAGAGTTATTGCGATTAGTCCGTCCTTCCTTGAGATCCAGAAATGAGTACTCGCTGCACCTCCCCAACCGCATTCGCCTTCGCGTCCGCCAAATCCCCAGTCACTTTCCTCGAAACGCACAGCGAATCCATAACCAAAACCAATGCCCAGCCTGTTATCATTAATGCCGATGTTCTTGATCGATGGTGGCAAGTGATTCGACATCATCAGGTCCACGGTCTCTTTCTTGAGTAGACGAGCACCATCTAACTCACCTCCGTTAAGGATCATCTGGCAAAACCTGAAGTAATCATTCGCAGTGGAGCATAATCCTCCACCTCCCGATTCATTCTTGGGCCTTTGTTTAAATTGACTCTTAGAGGCTGATTCCGAGATTAAAAGTTTTCCTGAAGCATTCCTTCCGTTCTGGTTCGTGAAACGGTTCCATTTTTTCTTAGGAACAAAAAAATCTGTATCCTTCATCCCGAGAGGTTTGAAAATTTCACTCTTAAGAAAACTTCTAAAGGATTTTCCGGATACCACTTCTACTAACCGGCCCAAAACATCAATCGCTATACTGTATCGCCACACTGTTCCCGGTTCCTCCTGCAATGGAATCTTAGTCACTTTTTGCATCATGTCCTCTAGAGATGCGTTCCGGTCGAGCACATTTTTAATGGTGTACATGATGGCTATTTCTCCTCCGACGAATCCGTAGCTTAGGCCCGATGTGTGCCTCATCAGATCGGCAATGGTGATTTGTTTTTTGGCTGGATTATGTTTTCCGGACTTATCATAGACAACAAGATTTTTAAATTCCGGAAGAAATTTTGAGACGGGATCACTAATTGATATCTTTTTATCTTCGACCAGCATCATGACCGCTGCCGTTGTTATCGGTTTTGTCATTGAGTAAATACGGAAGATGGTATCCTTCTTCATTTTCTTGCCAGAACTAAGATCACTCACTCCACGAGCTTCGAAATGTGCTATTTCACCGTCTCTAGCGACCAGAGTAACGGCCCCGGCAATGAATTTTTCATCAATGAGGCGCTGCACTTCATTTCCTACCTTAGTCAATTTTTTCTTATC
This sequence comes from Verrucomicrobiales bacterium, assembly GCA_013213965.1. Classification (GTDB taxonomy): domain Bacteria; phylum Verrucomicrobiota; class Verrucomicrobiia; order Verrucomicrobiales; family DEV007; genus EC70. The sequence continues at coordinate 1,537 of JABSSR010000141.1, forward strand.
AAATCCTCTATGATCGGCTCCGAAAGTGATTTCACTTAAGGAAAATGCCGTTGCAAGTAGGATCAATAAAATCGGGGGTCTTTTCATAGTAATATTCATACCAATTAATTTGGGGGGATCAACCAC
>JABSSR010000142.1 GCA_013213965.1 Verrucomicrobiales bacterium
AGGCAGTAGGTCAGCATGATTAAAAACAAAATTAGACTGCCCATGGAAGTGTATCTCACTCGCATTATCTTCGATATGGATGTTAGGAAGAAATGAAGATCCTAGGTCTATTTCAATTCTGCCTTGCCCATCGCTAGTAATTCCTCGCCCATTATTGTGAACGACATTACCCCTTACATTAGTGTATCCAATCTTCCCTATCGATTCTTTCATTGACCATGGCTCAATGTGTCCAGGATCAATTACATCTGTTCTTCCCGAAAAGGCAGTCCCCGAACTCCCGTTACCACTAGTCATAGCAATCATTGCAAAATTTGAGGGAGGAAAATAATTTCCATCCAAATTTCTAAGAACTTTTGCTTCACTAAGTTCAGTAATCGTTGGAATCATGTAAGTAGATGTTCTTAATGATTCACCTATGACAATATTTTTTGGATCCCAAATTAATGTATTCCCATGAACTTTTATATTGCCTGAAAGGCGCTGAACTTTCTCTATATTTGATTTGGGCCGATGCATAACAATTAAATCACCAGATAATTGAGCCGATCGGCTCCTTAGAAAATAATTGCGTGAATAAGTAGATACAGGCAATCGAGTCGCGTTCGCTACTAACCTTGCTCTTTCAACATTCATTGACACAGGGATCCCAACTTGAAACCCATGACCATTGCCCTGACCTACCGATACTATATTGGTAGTCGTTGCAATCGAAGAAAAAGCAGATTCTTTTATAGCAGGTATCATCGTCCGGCTATCGGAATTCGGCATAGCGATCAATCGTGGAGGACTCTGCCTAGTCGTCAAAACGCTATATAAGGACTCCCTCACGACCGATCGGGAATTTAATTCTGCGATTCGATGAGAAAGCACATTTTCCTTATTATTAATTTGAGAGGCGCGAGCAGATAACAATGATATCCAAGAAGCCAAACCAACCGTGCCCACTGTCATGACGACGAGGCTCATGAGAATTGTGCTTCCGCCCTCTAATGGCCTTACTCGTATGTTATTAGAATTCATCAGGTAGCATCTACATTGAGGGATACAAAGGAACCGTAAAAAAATAATTCGTTCTTCCTGCCATGTCTGAATATGCAGGCAAAGGATTAGGTAATTCAAATTCAGAACTTCTAACAAAAGAAGGTTCAGAGACCGGATTCAGTCTTCCTAAACTCGAAGCTGCTGGATCAGGCCACCATATAAAATAAAAAGGCATATCAGACGCCGTTTTAAAATTATCCATGGTGCCTTCATTATGTATTAGCCTTGTCCGTTTCTCATGAAACACAAACAATGGCTGAAACGGAACACCCTTCTCATCATCAGGATAAAAAACATCATAATAATCGGTCAAAACATTCCAGGAATAGCGTTTAACACTTGCGTATGTACCTAGCGGCTTAACGGTGCTTTGGATATCGATGTCATAAATAGCCCTGACGGCAAGGAAATCCGAAAAACCACTGGGCTGTAAAATGAAAATGGAGCCATTATTAAAAGAAGAAGAACCTCTCCATGATTTATAAACTGATGAACTTTGACTCATCACTTTGCTAAGATGCACTCTGAAGGATTCTGATGAATCCAATGACCTTCCATCAACTCCATCACTTAAAGGAATGTATACAGGGCGAAATGAATTCAACCCATCCCTCGCAAGACAAAACACTGCAGATGCATGAGAAACATCATCCCAGAATCGACTGCGGACACGGTCCGCTCTCGCTGCGCGCCCATAACTCGGCGCCTTATATGTATTTACGGTACTGCCGCTGATATCGTAATAACTCTTTGCAGATGATTCACCTATTTCGATAGAGACAATAGTAGAAATCTTACGCTGATTCATACCTATTGCATTAAATGCAAGAGCGGCTCCGGTTAAAACTGATGCCGCAATTGTAGAAGCGACCATAACCTCCACTAATGAAAATCCAGAATTACTACGTAATGAAGACAATTGTCTTGCGCTGTGAAGAGACAATTTCATTAATCAGTTTCCGGAGATTCCTCATTCAGGTAAACGAGTTGAGATGACCTTGATGATTTATTGTTTGAAGGTATCGGCAGAACGGTGCCTACTCTGGGTTTAAGATCTACGGCAATTATTAATTTTCTAGGCTTATCTGCTTCTTCGTCACCTGCCCATGTGATTTCAACCATAGAAGGTGTGATCTTTGTAACTATTAAGTCATCAGTCTGCTCATTTATGAGTCTAGGAATTTTCTTACCCTCAGCGAGAATAACTCCACCCAGTTGAACCTTATATCCACGCAGCCCCTTAGCTACACCACTCACATGCAAGTTTTCCAAAACAGATCGGATCTTAGCCTCTTCAGTCTGAGAATCATTGCCAGATACTATTTGTTCTTTCTTTGCCCTTACAGCAAAAGGGTTCCGCTCCTTTGATGCGAGTAAATATCGCTTGAGCGCCTCTTCCTTTGTCTTAGGTAAAACACCAAATTCATCAGCACTTTGAGACATGCCATCAGTCGACAAAAGATCGACTCGTGGAATATCAGCCATGGCTGAATTAATAATAAAACCAATTAGAAATGTTGCAGTTAATTGAAATGTTCTCATATCTATTTTTCTATGTTTTTGTATCATTTCCGTCCTCTGAACTGATTATTGGAATATCAATTGATAGCTCCATTTTTATATCATTCCCCGATTGCCCCTTTGATAACTTGCAATTAGATACACGTATGGCTGGCAAACTACCTTCAAGATTCGCCAGCCAATTCAATGTTTTTACGTAATCATCTTCGAAAACTAATTTTGCATTTAATGTTTTAGGAATAGTGCCTCCCTTAACATGATCAACCGTTTCATAGACCTGCGACAAAGTGATGATCCCAGCCTGCTTTATACGAAAATTAATTAATGCTTCTCCGTACTGTGGATTCTTCGCTTGCTTAACATAGGGCTCCCATTGATTTAGGTATTTCCTAGAACCAATAGTATTATTCTTTAGAATGACCATCTTCCGTTGCTCTGCACTTCGTGCAAAAACAGCCCCATCAAATGCGGACCTGGAAATTTCCTCAGCGTCACGCGCTAATCGTAATTTCTTGTATGAAGCATTTGTCCAATGCCCCATTAAAATAATAAATAGCCCGAGAGCCATACAGCCGAAGTGTTTATTATTCATTATGATTCAAACTTAAGTTGTTATTTTTATTGATAATTTTCTGCCAAATCAAAGTGGCCTGGTAATCGACTTGGCCTCCTTGTCCCGACGTTTGATTCGCTGAGTATGCACGATAACCAAGCTCATTAATTGCCGACAGCGTCGAATCCAATTGCTCCTGCCCCCCATTAACAAAATCTAGTCCAATTCTAATTTGATGAGGATTTTCTATATCCCTAACTAAAGATAACTTCTCAATAGCACTCTTGACACCCATACTCCGGGCCACTCCAACAGCTAGGGGCTGAAGTTGCCTAGATCCCTCCACCCAATCATATACATCCTTTGCACGACGATCCTCATCCTTGA
>JABSSR010000143.1 GCA_013213965.1 Verrucomicrobiales bacterium
GAGGCGCATTCCTTGACTGCCGCGAAGAATATTCCCAGACCCGATGGAGAGGGAGCTGTATCTTATCATTCGTTGCGGCTGTCCTAGAAAAATCGTGCCGGTACGTTGGCCAGTCCTCACTAAAAGAAGGTGGAGAAGTACCCACAAGTAAGAATACAAATACAAATGAGTAGATGAACTGGACCTTATTCACTTGGTCATTCTCTTTAATAGATTCTCCTTAAGCAACACTTTTTAAATAGCATCACTCGTTAAATATCAACACTCAAGACTTTAAGTGTTTTTCAAAGAATGTCTTTGTTTTATTCCACATTTCTGGTGATAAAACGTGACCGGTATCTTTTTGAATAAAGGCACTGAACTGATCTCCGGCATTTAATTTCTGATATGCTTTAGTTATTCTCTTAATGCCTTCTTCTGCATGTTTAATTGGGCTACCTGCATCATTCTCCCCTAAATTCAAATGTAGGGCTCTGGGTGCTATCAGTGAAACTATTTCAGGTGTGTCTCCGTACTCAAGCCAACCCGGAACAAAGTTAGGAAAGCAGTGTAAGAGCCTAGTATCATGGATCGCAGAATAGGTTGGTAAACAGCAGTTTCCCACTAATGCCTTGATGCGTGGTTCGTGCGGCCCCAGAAGCCAAGTGTGCGTCGAACCCATCGAATGACCATAGCATCCGATCTTTCCTTCTTTGACCTCTGGCCTGCTCACCAGATAATCAATTGCACGACGCATATCGAGTATGTTTTTCCATGCCATCGATTTTCCCTCGACAACATAACGCAAAAATTCAAAACGCTCAAAGCTCCCGCCTTTCAATTTATTTTCAGGATCCTGGCGCTCTTCAAAACAAAGTGCATCCGGACAGATCACTACGTAACCTTCCTTGACTAAGGCAGCCCCAGTATGATGCATATCAGAACCAGCAAGTCCGGCAGGTTCAGTCTTTCCCAAATGGTATTCTCCTCCATGCTGGTGCCACACAGCAATGGCCGGAGAAGGATTATTTTCATTAACTCCATCCGGTATAAGAATTAACGCGGGGACTCGATCACCCTTCTCCACTTCATATGTAACAGACTCTATCCGGTAACCTTCTTTTCTAATAGTGTCTCTGTGATTTGGTTTGAGTGGACCGGGTTCAGGCCAGGGACCACCAAGACAATCAATTAAATTTTGTAGCATTTCTTTTGTTGATATCACATCATCATTTGCATTTTGAGCAGTCAAAACATTTGAGGAACCGAGCATAGCCCCAAAGGGCGCTGTCCGTAAAAAAGAACGCCTCGTGAAGGGTCTACTATGATTTTTATCCATGGAATTAAAGAGTCGTTATTCATAAAATAATAATAATAGGCAATGCATTCATCTCATTCACAGTAATGACTCATTCAGCTGCTGTGACAGTCATTATGCCTTTCATTATTCAATAAAACCGTATCTAAGTATCTAATTCTACTAAATTGGGTCATTAAAAATAAATAGACTAGGCTAAATTGAGGAATTTTGTCTAGATCCAGAAACTAAATACTGTACAAAATGAGGAACTTTTCACCGAAGCACAGCTTGGCAGGCAAAGCATTAAAGGTTATACGTTGATTACATACTATAATACCAATCTGTGTATCTTACCTAAGCAACAAATAATCAATGGTCACCCCTTCCCAATCCCGGCCCTTAGGTCTTTTCATTATATCAATAGCTCTGGCGATGCTTTTTATTTCGCACAAAGCAGACGCTCAACTCATTGTAGAAATGAAGCTTCCTAAGACACATTATTTGTCTTATGAATCGATGATTGCCAATGTGACTGTTTATAATCGAGCCGGTAACGATTTGATACTTGGTGGACCGAAGGGTAAAGGGTGGATGGCCTTTGACGTTTATCGAGACGGACAATTACTATCACCGCGAACCATTGGTGGAAAGTTTGAAACAATGCTACTAAAAGCAGGACGTAGCATAACAAAAAAAATAGACATCAATAGACTGTACCCTGTCTCAGATTATGGAAGCTACACCATTAATGCCTCGGTCTATTTCCCACCTCAGAGAACTTATTTCAGCTCTAAAAAAATCCGAGTTAATGTGACAGACGCAAGAGCCTTTTGGAAACAATCATTCGGAGTATCCCAGGGCCGTGACAAGCTTGCCAGATTTAGACAATTCTCTTTGCACGAGCACAGAGGAAATTCTTCAAATTCTGCCCTCTACGTAAGACTGCGAGAAACAAAAGGAACCAAAGTGTATTGTACTTTTTCACTTGGCAGGTTCATCAATGTAAGAAAGCCTCAAGCCACCATTGATTCCCAGAGCAGGCTCCATGTGATGCACATGATCAGCCCACGAATTTATTCCCATGCAAGGGTCAGTTCGGAGGGAACATTCCTAGGAAACGATTATTATCGTGAAACTACAGATACGAGACCCTCTTTAGTGATTGACTCTGCCGGGATAGTTAAAGTCTTAGGAGGCATTGCTTATGATCCAAACAAGCCTCCGGAACCTAAAGAAAAGCCTCGGTCAGCTTCTGAACTGCCACCTGGTTTGATATCAAATTAGAATCCATTTTACCTTTAAACTACAAAGCATTCAGAAGTGAGTAATTTTCGAATCTATAATACTTGCCGATTATTCAGTCTGTTCTTATCGGCAATAATCTTAAATTGCTCGCAAAATGAAACAGAAGCCGTTCCTTTCACAAAAGTGATCCTGGACGCAGGTCACGGAGGCCATGATCTTGGAGGCACTTTCGGATTAACCTTTGAGAAGCATCTTGCCCTTGATGTTGTAAGACGAGTCGATGTTTATCTGAAATCGCAGGGCATCAGCACAAAGATGACCCGCTCCAATGACTCATTCGTTTCACTTCCAAGGAGGGCAAGAATTGCAAACACAGAATCGGGTGCCATCTTTGTCAGCATCCATTTCAACCATGCGCGCAGCAGAAAAGCGGCAGGCATTGAAACTTTTTACCACAGTAAGAACAAACAGAGCCTCAAACTTGCTCATATGGTACAATCAGCTGCACTCTACAAGACCAGAGCAGGTAATCGAGGAGTCAAAAAAGCCAACTTCCTAGTCCTATCCAAAAATAGCCGACCGGCCGTGCTTTTAGAATGTGCATTCCTATCAAATTCTTCGGACCGGTACCGGGCCCTGGATCCAGAATACAGACAACGTATCGCTGAAGCCGTTGCGATGGGTATAATAAAATTTCGCCAATCAAAATAATATTCAAATTCAATTCTCTTGATCGATTAGCGCAATTATTAGCGTCTCATTATGATCCTCAATCCAGAAGAAATTGCTGAAGCCGAGAATCAACTCATTGAGGGAGGGCTGAGCCCCGAGATGCTTATGGATGATGCGGGTCTAGGAATAGCCAGGGCCGTGTCCCAGTTCTTTTCTAATCCTGGAACTTTGATCGTATTTGTTGGCAATGGACACAATGGAGGAGATGCTCTGGTCGCTGCAAAACATCTCAAAAAAAACGGATGGATAACGCAGTTAAGGTTCGCCACTTCCCCTGACCAGCTGAAGCCACTCACAACGAAAAAATTACAACAGTTTGAAAGAGAAAAATTAAGCTCATCAGTAGAAATATCCGAAAACCAACACCGTCCCCTGATACTTTTGGACGGGCTCTTGGGAATAGGAGCAATTGGAGAACTCCGTCCCGGATACCTTGAAGCCGCTAATGAGATGAATGAGCTCCGAAGAACTCATGCAGCTCACACCTTTGCAATCGACATCCCATCAGGACTCGATGGTCTTTCCGGTGAATCTTATGAAGGGGCCGTAATTGCAGACTTCACACTGACCATTGCTCATCCAAAGACAGGTCTTCTAGCAGATCAAGCAATCAATAACGTAGGAAGACTTGCATTAATTGAGCTGCCCTCCATTCGCCCATTGCCTGGACAAGGAGACACGGGAGCCATGTTAATCACTGCAAGCATTTTAGCAGGAATCAACAGTAGACAGGAACATGATACACATAAGGGGATGTGCGGTCACGTAGGGATCATAGGTGGTAACAACGGAATGAACGGGGCGGCCGTGCTAGCAGCTAACGGAGCTGCTAGGGGCGGAGCGGGTCTCGTAACTATTATTGCTCGTGAGGACTCTTACCAGAGACTGGCGGCGATGGCTCCTCCGGAAATCATGGTCCGATCGGTCAAATCATATACTGAAGTATCAGAAATAGATTTTGATACTCTCGCCATTGGTCCGGGACTGGGTCAGGGTTCGTGGGACGATGAGATACTCGATTTGTTGATTTCAGACATTAGACCAATTGTAATCGATGCGGATGCTCTTAATCTGCTAGCAAGAAATGACCCTAGTGATCTTGTAAATGCACCTGCTCCCAGGTTAATGACACCGCACCCTGGAGAAATGCAGAGGCTGTGCCCAGAAGTTTCAGGCTCTAGGCGTGAAAGGGCAGAGAAATTAGCAGAAATGACCAGTTCGACTGTCCTCTTAAAAGGAGCCAGAACAGTCATCGCATCAGAATCTGAAACGACACCGACCGGGTTCAACTCAACGGGTAACAGCGGCATGGCCACTGGAGGAGTCGGAGACACACTCACTGGGCTCTGCTCTGCATTAATTGGAGGAGGGGTATCGGTCTATGATGCAGCATGTATAGGTTCATGGATCAACGGAAGAGCTGCAGAACTTGCAATATTCAATGACAGAGAATCGTGGAAGTCGCTCCTTGCGAGCGATCTTCCCAAGTACTACGGGCAAGCGTTCAAAGATCTTGAAAGATACTCTTTCTGATTAGATCCAATGGTACTAGCTTTAGTTCAACAACATGGACCCTGTTAAAGCGCAAACATTATTTTATATATCAACGCTCACCGTCTTGGGGATTGTTTTGGGACTGAC
>JABSSR010000144.1 GCA_013213965.1 Verrucomicrobiales bacterium
CCCCCTTTGAGATTACTGACATTTCTGTCTCTGATGGAATACCAACGATCACATTTAATTCGATCCCGGGAAGGGTTTATGCCGTTGATTCTTTTGAATACAATGAAGATGATCAGACCTATTTCTGGGTAGAACTGGACGACGGGCTTGAATCGAACGGAACTGAAACTTCCTACACTGACGAATTCGTGGATCGCGATCTCAAGGTGAACCTGTACAGGTTCAGGGAAATAGAATAATTCGAAATCTATTAATCTTTGGGAAGGTCTTTTAAGGACTAAGATCCGTCAGCACCTATTTCATGCCAACCCACACCCAGAAGATCAATAACTTCCGGTGATGATCCAGGGACAGAAGGATCCGAAGGATGGATGGAAAGAATGAGAGGGACCGTTGGGGCTATCATTCCGCGACCGACGGCACCGGAAGCAGATTTTATCTTGCCTTCTCTCTTCTTAAGTAAAGGTTCGAGCTTCTCGGCCTGAGTCGAATCCCTTTTGAGATAAGCGTTAATCTGTTTCTCGGATGAAGGATAGCTGAGCCTGATGGACTGCCAGAATTCTTTCTCATAAATCCCCTCATAATATCCATCAGCTTGCGCATATACGCGGTAAGTGCCCGTATCCTTTGGTCCTTCTGCCGGAGAATCTAAAGCTTCAAAAGGGCCATCCCCATATGCCACAAATGCTTCCCAAATAATTTGATAAGGCTCCTCCCAGGTAAAATAAATTTTAGCCATTTTTTCATTATCATATGTGTATCCGAGCATATACAGGGACTGAACTCCTCTCACTGTAATGACATCCAGCGGTCTAAATGTTTTAACAGTTACAGCCTCCTTAGGCGATCGTTGCTGATAAAGGGAAAGGTGTTCTTTGATCCGGTCCCCTCCCCTCACCAAATGGTCTACATCTTCCCAACTCTCTGCGGCAAGAAATTCAGAGACTCTATTCTGAAGGTCCTTCTCAATTTCCCCAAATCCAGGAGTAAGATCAACCTTACCCTGCCCCTGCTCCTTAGGCGCCATAAAATTAAAAGCCATCACAATGACCAAGACAAGCAAGATCAGAAACCCCACACCAACTATCAGGACTGATCTGGAACTGACACGACCCACATCCTCACCAGGCTCCGAGTTCGGTTTTTCCCAGGTTCCGGTAGCATCTTCCATGGCCTCTTCAATGATCTTCTCCGCTGTGATCTTTGAGATAGGAAGGCCCAGTTCATTTTGTGGAGTATAATTTCTCTGCCGCTCCTCATCCTCTGGATTCTCAGGACTAGAGGGACGTTGCTCTGGTAATCCACTTGGCATTTTTCTGTTCTAAGGTAGCAGTTTTCTAAGAGCCTGTATTAAAATTTAAAAGAGACACCATATTTTGGAATATTTTTCCCTATTAAATAGATTTTAAACCCAAATTATTCTCCCATAATTACAATTGGTTATTCAAAAATAATGCTCTTTTGAGTGTTCATTTTCCCGTCTCGTATTATAAATCCAATGACGGGATACTAACGAACCAGAAACTCTCTATGAAAAAATTATTCAATTCTCTGATAAGCATCATAATCACAGCATTACTCCTGACAAATTTATCAGCGGCTACGAAACCAAACGTATTATTCATTTTTGCCGATGATCAGTGCTACAAGACAATTAATTCGCTAAATAACAAAGAAATTAAAACTCCCAACCTCGACAAGCTCGTTGGTCTGGGAACGACCTTCACTCATGCCTACAACATGGGTGGATATCATGGAGCAGTATGCGTAGCCAGCAGGACCATGCTGGTCACCGGAAAATATATTTGGCACGCAAAAAATTCAGCAAGCGAGCTAAAGAAGTCGTTGGACGGATCACTCTGGCCTCAGCTCATGGCCAAGTCAGGTTATGAAACTTTCTTCACAGGGAAGTGGCATATCAAAGCTGATGCTAACCACGTTTTCGGCACTGCCAGGCATGTCAGGGGAGGAATGCCAAAGCAGACTCCACAAGGATACAATCGGCCACTCGCCGATGGGACTGACCCTTGGGATCCTAGCGACCCTAAGTTCGGTGGATTCTGGGCAGGTGGTAAGCACTGGTCCGAAGTCGTTGCCGATGATGCCATTGATTATCTCGACATGTCTAAAAAAACAGACAACCCGTTCTTCATGTACATTGCTTTCAATGCTCCTCATGACCCACGCCAAGCTCCCAAGAAATATGTTGATATGTATCCGACAGAAAAAATACAGATGCCCGCAAGCTTTCTTACCGAACATCCATACAAAGAACAGATAGGATCCGGCAAAGGTCTGCGCGACGAGAAACTGGCTCCGTTCCCAAGAACAAAGCATGCGGTTCAGGTCAACAGAAGGGAATACTATGCCATTATCACGCACATGGACGCACAGATAGGCCGGATCCTAAAGCACCTTGAAAGCACAGGTCAATCTGAGAACACCTACATATTTTTCACCGCTGATCATGGTCTTTCTGTGGGACACCACGGACTACTTGGAAAACAGAACCTGTATGACCATAGCGTCAGAGTACCTTTCATCGCGGTAGGTCCCGGCATAGACTCAGGTAAAAAAAACCATTCTCCAATTTATATGCAGGACGTCATGGCAACGGCATTAGAAATAGCTGAATCAGAAGTACCTAAACACGTCCAATTCAAGAGCCTCATGCCAATGCTTAATGGAAAAAAAGGAGGACTAAAAACGGTGTATGGCGCATATGTTGACTTTCAGAGAATGGCGGTATCAGACCAACACAAGCTTTTGCTGTTTCCTAAAATCAAAAAAGCTCAACTCTTTGACCTGAAAAAAGATCCGGAAGAAATGCAGGACATTTCCGGCAAACCGGAATCAAA
>JABSSR010000145.1 GCA_013213965.1 Verrucomicrobiales bacterium
GATTTTTTTAGACAATAGCTTGCCTTGCCTAACTGAATTGGCACATCATATGCTCTATAATAATCAATTAACATAATCCCCATTTAATATCCAACCCCAGTATTAATAATATGGTTTGTCAGCCTGATCTTTTACCTCTTTTAAAATTTGGCGATTACGAAGTCGTTAGCTATGAAGCTCGCTGGCTTTCAGATGAAATCAGTAAGGCTGCGGATAAGGCTGGGCACCCTGATTGGTTCTTTGCTGGTGACATAACGAGAGCTGTCATTGAGTATCTTAGGCATCGTTTCCCAAAGAACAGTATCACGATTGAAGAGTTGTATAAGAAGATAGAGATGGCGCTTTCTCATATGGGATGTGATGATATTGCTAGTCGGTTGGAGATATTACCGCCGCCAGTTCGTATATCATTGTTAGACGTTACTCGAGACGCGGGCAGTGGTTTTGAGTTGGAATTCTTTCGCTTGTTGCGTCAGAGATTAGCAGAGTGTGAGCGTAGCGGTACTTCTCAGATTATGTGTTATGGTTTACGTAAGGCGGTTAAAGATTTGTGCTGTGCAGGGCGTTGGAATAGAGCTTGCGAAAAGTTGGCGGAAGAGATTAATGACTTCATTACATTTGAGTTATCCAAAACTCGTGAAGGTCAGATCAGTCTTATTCTGAAATAAAAGAGTCGCCCTTAACTTTAGGACCTAATAAATATTGGTCATGTCTGAAAAGACCCTATTCGAAAGAATCATTGATAGAGAGATTCCTGCTGACATTGTCCACGAGGATGAAGTTTGTTTGGCCTTTAAAGATATTGCTCCGCAGGCACCATTTCATATTTTGATCATTCCAAAGAAACCAATTCCCAGACTAGGGGAGGCCAGTGACGAGGATCAGAATACTTTGGGGCACTTATTGCTTACGGCCCGATCCATTGCCCGTGATCTGGGGCTTTCAGATGAGGATAAGGGCTTTCGCATCGTCATCAATAATGGTAATGACGGAGGAGAGACGGTGCCTCATTTGCACGTACATTTGATTGGTGGAAGATCCCTTAATTGGCCCCCTGGTTAGGAGGGCTAACGGCAATCATTTAAATCTGATCGTGCAATTAGGAAGACCTTTCCTTAGTTCCTCTATGCCCTTGTCAGTGAATTGAGTATTTCGCAGATCGAGGGAGCGGAGCTTGCTGAGTTTTTCAAATTCTTTAGTTGAGGAATCACTCACGCTTGTTTCTTGGAGCCATAATTCTTCAAGGGATCCAAGTTTAGAGAGGTCCTTGACGCCGTTGTCAGTGACTTTGGTTTCGCCAAGATTGAGTCCTTTAAGATTGGTTAAGCCTTTTAGATGAATTAAACCATGATCAGTTATCGGGTTGTTTCTTAGTCCTAAGTATTCGAGTTGAGTCATTTTGGTTAGGTGCTGGAGTCCCTGGTCGGTTATGAGTGTTGATCCGACAGGTAGAAGCTTAAGAGATTTGATTTTTGATATATGCTCAAGGCCAACATTTCCAACCTTTGTCTTATACAGGTTCAACCATTCGAGTTTTTTCAATTTCGAAAGATGATGTATGCCAGCATCAGTGATTTGGGTTCTCTCTAGTGAAAGGTCAGTGATTTCTTTGAAATTGGATATCAGTTTAAGGTTCGAGTCGGAGACCCTTTTGTTTCCATTTCCGAGAACTTCAGTGACTGATCCGGTTCCCTTGTCCGTGAAGATAGTGATTCCAAGAGTCTTTAATTTTTCTTTTGCTGATGACTCTTCATTGTTCTGAGATTGAGCATCAATAATGAGTGGGAAAGTTGCTATTAAAGAAGCGATGGCTAAAGCTGTTGATGATGGGCCGAGAGTCATGCGTATGGTCCATACATTAACTCGTCTTCATTGATGTCTAAAGGAGCTTATTAATCTTTTCCTTATAGCGAGTGTAAACGTAACCCAGTCCAACAAATATTACGCCTAGTACGAACAGGCTGGCAATTTTCATTTCCGTACCTAGTCCCCAGATGATTGGGAGTATAGAAAGGAGTGCAATTCCTAGTGTCCCAAGACCCATGAGTCTATACCATCTCTCCTTCAGTCCCAGTCCCAGGGCAAAATAGAGTACAGCTAAACCTGCCCAGATAATGGTGCGCAGTCCTTCGGCGCCTTCGCCCACCTTGACCGTTGACCACAAGAAAAGGGCAATGGCTCCTGAAATGATTAATGAAACGTGAGCCTCATTAGGAATCGATATTTTACCGCTAGTGCGTCTTGTAATTTGTTGAACTGTGAGCAAGAAAAGAACCCCGGTCGCACTCAAAAATTGGGCATCTCCTTGTGCGAGTTCGTTTGCGAGGAAAAGGTACCCTGCGCACAGATAGGCAATCGATGATATGAGTGATTCTTTTCCGGAAACTGAACGGGAGTAGAAGAAGAATGCTGCGGCAATGAGTATGCTTGCAGGAGTTTGGAATTGATCCGGAATGTTTTTAATAAAGATGAGGCCTGATAAGGAAAAGGCCAATGATGCCCAGCCCCACTCGACAGCGGGCCTCCATTTGCTGGCCAAAATACAAGCAAAACTTAAAAATACGCTAAGCCATAATTGGTAATCTGCGGGAACGAAACGGTAAACCCATAGTATTAGAAGTCCCGAAGCGGCTAGGCGATATCCGCATTGGATCAAGGCAAGGCTACGATTGATGGATTCTGGAACACCTCCGAGTCTATTTGCAATATTTGGTATAATTAGGTTAGTTCCTAACATTGTTCCTATTGGAATCAATGCCATAAAGGCTGTGGCATCATCCCCATTGATGCATATTTTAATCTGAACCCCGCAAGCAATGATGAGAAATATTTGCGAGAATATCCCGATAAATTTAGCCCTAGTAATTGCGGAATATGTGGTGATTGCAGCTGCTGCTGCAGATCCTATCCAGAGCCAGCTCGCGCTGAATTCGTGAGTCGCATTGAGCCAAAGTAATAGCTGTAATGTGATTATAGCCGAGTAAATTATTTCATAAAAAAGTGAAATTGATTTGGCCTGAATTTCATTTGGCTTGGACTGGGTGATGACCCTATCCCTTTGTAGCCTCCACCAATGAGCAAGGCCTAGGGTCAATAGTAATAAGCTCAAGGGCTCTAAGCCGAACCCTTCGGTATTTGAAATAATGCCAAAAGTGTTAAAGACTCCAAGAATGGCGGGTATTTGACCGAGGAGCACAAATTCTCGTACCCGGAGAGGATAAATTGAGGCGCAAAAAATGACAGAGCTAGCGATTAGGATCGAGCCGGTCATTAAAGAAAAATCTGCCTGAATCAGGAACGCGGTGATTGATACTGCTAATGCAGAGACCGTGAAGTAACTGACGATGGGTCTCAAAAGACTTTCCTTATCTTGTTCGACTTTTTTACTGGTCAGGTAGGCATTAAAGAGGAGGAACCCTCCAATGCTCAGACAGCTGTAAAGGGAATCTTCGGCACCATCTACTACAGAAATAAAGCCAAAGATAACGGCCGCGGCCGCGGCCGCAACTGAGGCGTAGCGAACAATCATGCTCTTGAGGCGAATGGCACCGAAGAGTAAGATCACGCTCTCCGCTGCAAGCATGGGCCCCTTGATGGATTCTGATTGTTTTGTAAGCATCAGTCCCAATGTGATTAGGGTTAGACCTTGGATTAGATAGCAGTTCTTTGTTAGGGGATGATCTTTTAATGCTTTTGAAGCGAAAAAAGCACAGCCAAGAAGTAGTGCGCCTAGGGAGAGTGGAAGGATCCAGTACTGGGCATCTGCATTTTTTAGCAATTCCCAGCTCATGAGTCCGAACAGAGCTCCATTATTTAGGGTGAGAAACGTTGCTCGGTCATTGTCTTTGAATCCATTGTCACGGGAGAGGAGAGCAGCCACAGTGTATACGATCCACAAGGAGCAGGTGAATATTGCCACTAGGAAGAGTTCGGGAGATTCAGTCATTGCTCTCCAGATGAAAAATCCACAATAGGATGCAAACATGCTCAGAACGGGCATCCTGAACCACCGGTTACGGAGCATGAAAATGACCGAAGCAATTGCAAGAATTAGATTCGATGCAAGAATTATCCATGGTGAAATTTCCCCAGAATGAATGACAGGAACGTAGGTCGCGTAGTAAGATGCCCCAATAGCGAACAGAGCAATGGTTTCCGATTTTAATTTGTCGGCGAACCAGACAATTAACATTCCTAATGAAAAGAGCAGGACTAGGGCAAGGGTAGGGTCCGGAATGATTTTAACCGGCTCAAAGATGTGGGCTGCGTAGGTTGTAAAATAGGTTGCTGCAAATCCGCCAGCGATCAGGACCTGACCGTAGTTTTTGAGTTCTTCTTTTTTCTTTTGAATCCAAAAACCGAGACCACTCATCGATGCACTTAGAGCGTAGAAGAGGCCGATCTTGGTGCCGGCACTCAAGTCAAAGAAGAAACTTCTCTTGAACCATGCCAGAGTCGCTATGCCGGTAAGAAGTAGGATTACGCCGATCCTGACAAACCAGTACGTTCCGAGTTTCATTTCAATGGAATCGGAATCATTTACCTTTGGAGGCTCAGCTATTGCAGGAGAAGAATGACCGGAAACTGTGGAGGTTCTCTTGTCAGTCTCTTTAACTTCTTTCTTGGAAGAATGGACTAAAGGATTGATCTTTGAAGGCTCCGTTGGTTTAGGGGAAATTTTGGTAGTGCCTTGCTCAGACGAGATTGATGGAGATTCTGGAGTGGCTGTGACTGTAGTTTCATTAACACTAAAGTCGTGAATGCATGAATAATTACTATCCTTGAGAGTGAATTTGAGTCTGTAGGAACCTGATTCGGTAGCATTGAATTCCAGTTGTTGGTTGGATTCCGTCAGAGGGTTCAACTCAATGGGCCAATTGGAAATTGCCTCTTTGGGAAGAAGAGTAGACTCAGATAATTTGATCAACACAAGACGACCATTTCCCCAAATCCCAACGCCGTCCTTGTCCTGAGCAGAAAAATGAACTTTGATTGTTTCGCCCGTTCTATGAATCTTCTTATCTAGCCAGACTTTAAGATCTATGGCCTTTTCATCGAGTTCTTTTACATCACTTGTTGGCTGTATTGGTAAGGGAACTGGTATGTCTTGATCTTTGTCTATTGTCGGTGTGGTTATCTTTTTAAGCTCTTGTAATTCCTTCTGCTTTTTTGTTTTTTCATATAAGAGTTCATTTAACTTGGCTCTGAGCTCGGCATTTTCCTTGAGCGCTTTATTGGCTTTAGCGAGACCACTA
>JABSSR010000146.1 GCA_013213965.1 Verrucomicrobiales bacterium
AATAAAACCCCTCTGTGGTCAACCCGTCATTAGTATCCTCATAGTACGCAAATCCTTTGCTACCTAATCTGCGCACCTTAGTATTTTTATACGTATAAACGTTTGTAGAAGGTCCGGGCATGCCTCCCACGACCTTCTCAGCTATTCCAGAGGCAACTCGAAAATAGCTATCCATAGCATAGGGTGACATAACAAGTTTATCGCCCTCATTGTCAAAACCATCTCTGGTATTATCTACAGGCAAGTAGTTTCTGACTTCTAACTTGGTGGAAAAAGCATCGTTGATCGTGTTCTCATATTCCGCGCTATTCAAACGCGTGAGAACGCCGGGCAAGTTTGATTTGATTGTCAGGTACTGTTTGGCCAGGAGCTCTTCAAAAACTGCCCTCTCCTTAGTTGAAGGTTTCTTCTCAGCTTTCCGGGGCGGCATTTCATTTTCTTTTAAAACTGTTAAGATCTCATTTAATAATTCATGATTGTTCCAATCGTCGTTATTAAAGGTTTCAAAATTATGACCGCCCTTACTTTTTTCATTACCATGACAACTGACACAGTAAGTTTTTAAGAAGGTTTTACTGGGGCCGAACTCCGTATTGTTTTCTACACCATTCGCAACGGAGACCAAAGCCCACGCCATCAACGTTAGCGACAAGAGTCTCATTTAACTCTCCTTAGAGTTTGGCGGATCCACTGCTCGTGGCAAAACGTTCGATTTCGCAACCCAGATGCTGTAAGGCTGGGAGATAGATGTTGTTACGGTTATCCGTACCATTGAACTTAATGTGTTTGCCATGCTCAAATCCACCGCCAGCGACAATCACAGGGTTATTCTTACTGCCGTGAGGGCCTTCTTCTTTACTAACACTCAGGGAGCTGGTGATCAAACAAACCGTCTGATCCAGTAAGGTTCCACCAGCTTTTGTCTTAGTCGATTTGAGTTTGTCTAAGAAACGAGCCGTCTGCATCATGTAGGCCTGGTCAGCCTCGATGTTCTTAATAAATCCTGCTTCGCTTTTAACCGCGTGAGAATCCGTATGATGACCAAGCCAATTCCATTCACCATACACATTGGCCACTCGAGTGATGTCGTATTTGAATGCCAGAAAGAGTAAATCTAAATAGGTTGAACGTTCATTGAAATAGGCGCATTTTAGAATCTTTTGCAGATACTCAGTAAGACCGTCCGTTTTGAACTTTACATTTTCAGGGAATGCCACGTCTACGTGTTTTTGATTCAACCAGCGCTCAGATCTTTGGATAGACTTTTCAGATTCACGCAAACTGGAAAAGTATTCATCTAATTTGACCCGGTCTGCCTCAGAAACTTTACTCATCATGCTCTTAGCGTCATCTCTACTAGCATCCAGCATAGATTTTTTAAGCGCTAGTAATTCTGCACGCTTTTTCTTGTCTACTTTGCCAAATATGGTTTCGAACAAAATCTGGCCATTCGTGATTGGGGAAATGGCCAATCCACCCTTATAGGAGATGCCATAGGAATGCCTCTGTTCAACGACCAAATTTCTAATGCGCGTGTCATTGCCAATTTGAGACGCCGCAATTTCGTCAACCGAATCTTTAATCAACTGGGGATTTCTGTGGTCAGAATATTCAGCAAAAGCGTACATCGTACTTTCATGATCTCCGTAGTTCCTTAAATTCGTACAAAGAGTGAAATCATTCTTTAATTTTTCCAGTGGCTGGAAAGTAGAAGAGCTCTGATAGTCCTTGCCCGTCGACGTCGGGAAGTTATCAGAGCACATGCCATTGCCGATATTCATACAGAACAATCGATTCGCCTTCACAGCATCATCGCCCTTGGCCTCTTGACCAAAGCTTTCCAAAGCAGGTAACAT
>JABSSR010000147.1 GCA_013213965.1 Verrucomicrobiales bacterium
GTCCCACCAGCCTCCCCAGATGAGATTCATAGTAAATCTCATCTGACTGGACTCGTCTGCCTGTAACGAATCCAGCAAAAAATGAAACCTGTTATTTGGATCATTGCTTGTTACAGCTCTGTCCATATTGGCCCATGCTTCATCTGATTCTAAATTACCAATTACTCCCCCGTAATTTCCCGCAAGATAATAATCATCATCCTGAAAGAGCGGGGACCCTTCGGATTCTTCATTGGACGTTCCTTTTTCCTGGCTGAACTCAGCCTGGGACCCGTTAATCAAGCCCACTGTCCAAATCTCGGCATAAGGTTTATACCCAATAGTCACAGAAGCAGTTTCTTCGTCTCCGTCTACTCCCTTTACAGTAATCACATATGTGGTAACCGCGGAAATCCTGACATCAATACTTCCGGCACCTTCAGAAGTGATCGCAGTCACTTCACCAATACCATTGTCAATAAAGACGCTTGTTTCAGGATCAGAATCGACCTGCCATGATAAAGTTGCAGTTGGTGAATCAGCAGCAACTTCATTTGAATCAGCAAAGAATGACTGAACGAGTCCAGGCTCAGCGATTGCACTAGACTCTAAGGTAATGTAATCAAACTGAATCCAACCATAATCAGTACCGTCTCCCTTGCTGTCGCCCCCTGTCCGAGTAATTTCAATCACATTCTCTCCTGCCACGGCATTGACTGAAGACGCGTCAAAGACCGCAGTTACAAGTCTATTTTCGACAATTTCAGTTTCTGCAAAAACCTCAGTCCCATTAAAGTTAGCGATAACATCATGTGTGCCCCAACCCGCTCCACTGGCACCTGCTGGAGAATCCCACCAACCTCCGGCAATCAGATCCACAGTAAGTGCATACTCATTATTGATTATATCATTAGAATCCAGATGAAAATGTATCCTGACATTCTTGTCACCGTTAGTAACGGCCCGTTCAAAATTAATTACGTCCTCATCCGTCTGAAGAAACCCGACACCATCATAGCTGCCTGAAAAATAGTAATCGTCATCTTTAAGATTTGGGGACCCAGGAGAAGCATTAGAACTGCCGTTCTCCTGTGAAAATTCTGCCTGACTCTCGTCATCAAACCCAAGCGTGAAAATATTTCCACCATATGAATTAAGATGGAACAATAATACTAACGAAAAAACAGATGCGGAAAATTTGATCATGTTTATTTATTATTAATACTATTGATAAGAATAACTAGATTAAAATTTAATAGGTACATTTATCACTAAAGAGCACTCATTAAGGCTCTTGACCAGTCGGACATATCACAATCTCTCTAACACAAACTTCCTGAGGCATCTGGTAAGAAAATAGCACTGACTGTGCTATGGAATCAGGCTTGAGCGCCCCCCCTATCTGTTCCGCATAATCCATCCAGCCTTTTCTCGCTTCTTCTTCACAACCATGATCTAGCAGTTCGGTATAAACCATTCCTGGAGCTATGTTAATTAGTCTAACTTTGCTCCCTGATACCTCCTCACGAATATTTTCAGTGATAGCATGAACTGCGAACTTGGTTCCGCAATAAACGGTATGATCGGGGAACGTTTTAATCCCAGCAATGGATCCCATATTGATAATAGTTCCGCTCTGCCTCTCTACCATGTCCTTGAGAACTAAATGGATGCCATTA
>JABSSR010000148.1 GCA_013213965.1 Verrucomicrobiales bacterium
GGCCAGTAGGCAAGATCCTTCCATACTCTGATAGTGTTGAGTGGATGGTACCAGGCAAGGCAGTTTATTACGCAACTGCGATGCCTAGGCTGGGTGGAGCAACTCCGGTCATAGCCAAAGTTCATGAAGGCCGCCCAATACATCTGCAAGGTAATCCGCTCCATCCAGGAAGCGTGGGTTCTGCTGATCAGTTTGCAATTGCTTCGATATTGGATTTTTATGATCCTGAACGTTCACGTTCTTACCGCAAGGGCAGGGGCGAATCTAAGACGATTGGAGCTGATGAGTTTTGGTCATTTGTTTCCGAGAAGAAGAAGGAATGGACCAGCTCAAAAGGTAATGGCTTAGCTTTCCTTCACGGTGCGAGCACATCCCCGACAAGAGCACGGGTTGCTGATTTGCTTTATCAAGAATTGTCTGAAGTGGGCTTTTACGAATATGAGGCAGTTGATAACAAGAATCTGAAGAACGCGGTCATTTCTTTATTTGGTCAGGGCAATCAGGTCCGTTACCAAATCGATAAAGCTCACCGAATTCTTTCCATAGGCTCTGATTTTCTTGGAGTGGATCGAGTTTCGGACAGTGCCACTTCTGATTTTTCTATGGGCCGTAAGGTTGATCATATTGATGGTGAGGAAAAGCCTGGCCCAATGAATAGACTGTATGTGGCAGAGCATCAATATACGGTTACTGGAGGAATGGCTGATCACAGGCTCCCAGTCAAAGTCAGTGAGCAAGCAGCTTTGGTTAATGAAGTAGCAATAAAGGTTGCCGAGTTAACCGGTGACGCAAAGCTGAAGTCTTTAACTGTGGAAGGGGAAGTGTCAGATTGGATAGGAGAGGCAGTTAAAGATCTCCATGAAAATAAGGGCAAGAGTTTAGTATTAGCAGGGAATAGACACGGTGAAGAAATTCATGCTCTATGTCTTGCAATAAATAATGCTCTTGGAAATATAGGATCAGATAAAGCTATTGATATTGTAAGTGGAGCTCTTCCGGCATCAGGGACCATTGGTGAGCTGGCTCAAGCCATTAATGATGGAAAAATTTCAACTCTGGTAATTAGTGCCGAAAGTGACCCTGTATATAGTGCTCCGTCGGATTTGGAATTTGATAAATTGGTTTCAAAAGTTGAAACGGTAATTCATCTTGGTGTGAGAAATCTATGTGCTACTGCTCGTGCATCTGATTGGCATGTCCCGGGCGCTCATTTTCTGGAGAGTTGGGGCGATGTCAGAGCATCTGATGGAACATACTCTGTTATTCAGCCGATGATTGCGCCTCTCTTTGATGGGGTTTCAGAAACAGCGTTCTTGCTTAAGTTGTTATCGGACAAGGAGCCCGCAGCTGGCACGGATCCCGTTCAGGACGCAGTGAAGGAAACTTTCAAAGATATTGCCGGATCTGACTCTGTGCCCTTATGGAACACGACACTACGAAATGGTTTTCTTCGGGACAGTCAATACTCTTCAGCTACTGCAGAGATTAATTACGAATCGGCTAAAGGAATCATTGGTAATAATGTTACCGATTCGGATGGTTACGAAATTGTTTTCACGACAGACAATAAGATCTGGGACGGACGCCATATTAATAATGGATGGTTACAAGAGGTTCCTGATCCGATAACCAGCTTGACCTGGGACAATGCTGCATTAGTGGGAATTTCAACTATTAAGAAATTAGCAAAAGCTAAGGGCATTGAATGGAAGAATAAAGATCTAGTAATAGAGGATAAGGCTCACCTCATTAAGGTTGAGCTTAACGGAGGAGAACCTCATTACTTTCCAATACTTCCTGCATACGGACATGCCAAGGATTCGATTAGTATTTCAATGGGTTACGGCCAAGAAGGAGCGGGATCCATTGCAGGGACTCCACAATCTGCCGGAGAAGACACTGGGAACACGACTGGATTTAATGTTTATCCCTTAAGAGGTGCTGATTCATCACTATTTGCTACCGGAGCGAAAGTTGAGCTTGTTACTGATGAAGTCGAATTAAGAAAGGGTTACAACACTAAAGCTTATCCTATAGCGATTACTCAGGAACATTTCCTGATGGAAGGACGAGCACTTTACCGAGACGGAACCAAAAAAGAATTTGATGAAGAGTCCGTGAAGTCAAAGAAGGCGCATGCCGAGCATCCGGAAGAGGAACACTCATCATCATTCCAATCTAGGGGAATGGATTCTCATATTCCTCCTGAGCAGTCTGTTTACCGTGGCCAAGATGTTAAGAAGCTAATCGACGAAGGGGTGCAGCAATGGGGCATGTCCATTGATTTGAATCTTTGCAATGGCTGCAATGCTTGCACAATCGCATGCCAATCAGAGAATAATATACCTATCGTGGGTAAGGATCAGGTCATCATTGGAAGAGAAATGCACTGGGTGCGTATGGATCGTTACTTTGCTCCAAACACAGACAGTCATGGCGATTTTGATGAAGAAGAGGAAGACTTTGAAAATGTTCAACTCTTGCCTCAGCCAGTGGCTTGCGTGCAGTGCGAAGCAGCTCCTTGTGAAACTGTTTGTCCAGTCAATGCCACGGTCCATACCGAAGAGGGACTGAATGCAATGGCTTACAATAGATGCATTGGTACACGTTATTGTGCCAATAACTGTCCTTATAAGGCGAGACGTTTTAATTTCTTTGATTATAACAAAAGACCACTCGACCAGTTCTATAAAGGACCGCTTTCTGATGAGGATAAGACTGGAGTTGCACCTAGCTTGAAGTTACAGAAAAACCCGAACGTGACGGTCAGGATGAGGGGGGTCATGGAGAAGTGCACCTATTGTGTCCAGCGAATTCAGGAAGCTAAGATAGATCAGAAGCGTAAGGCAAGAGATTCGGATGACGTAAAAGTACCGGATGGCACGATCAAGGTTGCTTGCCAAGTTGCATGCACTGCAGATGCCATTGTCTTTGGAGATATAGCTGATCCTGAATCGAGGGTCAGTAAAGTGAAGGCGTCGCCACGGAATTATGAAATGCTTAAGTATCTAGGGCTCAGAGCCAGAACGACTTATTTAGCGAGGATTAAGAACCCGAATATGAAAATGCCTCATGCTGATCAGGTAGGAACTGTGAGTAAGAAAATACATTAATATTTAGTATAATGGCTGACGCTCAAACATCTGAACCAATTCGACCGGTCCTCGCTAGGGAGCCGTTAGTCACTAATGGCCGGTCAATGAGTTGGGTCACTAATAAGATTTGTGGCATTGTTGAGAATCGTCAGCCAGCACTTTGGTGGTACCTTTTCATTCCAACAGTGATTCTTATGGGAGTGCTAGGATATTGTTTATCTTATCTAGTTGTCACCGGTGTTGGAGTGTGGGGAAATAATCATCCAGTCGGATGGGGATGGGCGATAACGAATTTCGTTTTTTGGATCGGTATTGGTCATGCCGGAACATTGATTTCAGCTATTCTGTTTTTGACTCGTCAAAAATGGAGAACTTCTGTGAATCGCGCAGCAGAGGCCATGACACTTTTTGCGGTGATTTGTGCGGGTATTTTCCCAGCAATTCACGTTGGACGGTTCTGGATGGTTTGGTTCCTTGCCCCTGTTCCTAATGCTAACGGCATTTGGCAAAACTTTAAATCGCCACTGCTCTGGGATGTGTTCGCCGTTTCGACATACTTTACTGTGTCGGTAATTTTTTGGTACGTGGGTCTTATTCCGGATCTTGCCACATTGCGGGACCGTGCGAAGAAAGGCATACGTAAATTTGCCTACGGATTCTTTGCACTTGGTTGGAGAGGGGCGAACCGGCATTGGCGTCACTATGAGATGGCATATCTTCTACTTGCTGGCTTATCAACACCTCTAGTCTTGTCTGTGCACTCGGTCGTGTCATTTGATTTTGCTACATCTATTGTGCCGGGCTGGCACACAACGATTTTCCCGCCTTACTTTGTAGCGGGAGCAATCTTTGGTGGGTTCGCAATGGTGCTTACTTTGATGATTCCTGCGCGTAAAATTTACGGTCTTCAGGATCTAATTACGCACAAGCACATTGATAATATGGCAAAGATTATCCTCCTCACAGGCTCAATAGTTGGCTACGCCTACATAATGGAGGCATTCATCGCGTGGTACGGAGGCAATAAATATGAGATTGCAGCATTTGAGAACCGTCAATTCGGATATTACAAGTGGGCATATTGGGCGATGTTCTTCTGTAACGTCATTTCCCCACAAGTGTTCTGGTTCAAATATTGTCGACATAATCTATGGGTCGTTATGGCCGTATGCATGTGTGTGAATGCTGGTATGTGGTTTGAGAGGTTCGTTATTATCGTGACTTCAATTGCGCAGGACTTTTTGCCAGGAGCATGGGACTTCTATCATCCTACCAGGATTGAAATATGGACATTTATTGGAACCTTCGGATTATTCCTTGGCCTGTTTCTACTTTTCCTCCGTTTCTTCCCTGTCATCGCAATGTCAGAAATTAAGGGAGTACTTCCAGAAAGTGATCCTCATTATCTTCCACCTGAGACATTTACTCATGATGCAGAAGACGGAAAATTATCCCATAAGGGCTTAAAGAAAACAGCAAAGAAAGCTACGAAGAAAGCCACAAAAAAAGCCACGAAGAAAGCAGCTAAAAAGAAAAGAACGTAGATTAAAATATTGAATACATTAA
>JABSSR010000149.1 GCA_013213965.1 Verrucomicrobiales bacterium
ATTGCTACATCATGTGTCTAATTCAGGGTGGGGTATCGCGGTCAGAAGGGTCATGGAGCATCTGGCAAACATGCTGCCGTTTTCCTTTATCTTTTTCATTCCGATTCTCATTCTTGAAGAGCCGCGAGAGGCTCTGTATGAGTGGATGGAACTTTTGCATACGAATCCTGATGATGTTTTGCTAAAGGGAAAAGCGCCTTACCTGACCATGGGTTTTTTCTTTTTTAGATTTGCAGCTTATGCTGTATCGCTTTCAGGCATGGCATGGCTGATGCGACGTTGGTCCTTGAGTCAGGACAGAACTGGTGATGTAAAGTATACATTTTTAGCGAGAAGGTTCAGTGCCGGGTTCGTTCCGGTCTTTGCTATCTGTACTACTTTTATGGCCTTTGACCTTTTGATGGGGCTTGACTACGCATGGTTTTCCACTATGTGGGGTGTTTATATCTTTGCTGGCTCAGCCCTCAGTTCGATGGCAGTGATTATCCTCACGGTTACATTTTTGCGGAGTAAGGGTTCTCTGAATAAAGTCGTTTCAATTGAGCACTACCATATTATGGGCAAGTTGATGTGCGCCTTCACAGTGTTCTGGGCATACATCGCTTTTAGCCAATTCTTCCTGTATTGGTATGCAAAAAATACAGAGGAAACAAAGTTCTATATTCTTCGCAATACAGAGGGATGGCATTACGTTAGTCTTTTCCTTGTTTTCGGGCATTTCGTCATCCCGTTTGTGTTTCTCCTCCGTCAGCAGGCCAAGAAAGATATGAGGCAAATTTGCGCCGCGTGTTGCTGGGTTCTTTTCGTTCACCTTATTGACATTTACTGGATCATTATTCCTGAGAGAGGACCTTCGATCACGGGAGGAGATAAGCTCATGATCTCTTATGGAATTTTAATTGATGCCCTTGCTTTCATCGCTGTTGGCAGTTGTATGGTTTGGATATTTTTAAGATCTATTGGCAAATACAGTATTTATCCTTCAAGGGATCCGAGGCTTCTAGAATCGACAAGACTCGTTAACTAATAACAATCTATTAATTTGAATAATACCGTAGACAGTTCACCTCTTCAGCGATTAGGCATCTTCCTTTTAGGATTGATGGCCTTCGTTGCGTTCGGTGTTGTGGCCTGGCTTGGCTTTAAAGTGAGCGGTGGCGACAATGACCCATATTATGCAAAGAAAAGTGAGGAAAGAATTGCCAAGATAAAGGTTAGTAACGATGCGCAAGTGGGAGAAATTATTCCAACTGATTCTGATCTCGAGAAATTTGTTAATAGTATTCCAACTCAAAATCCGCAGGTGACAAAAAGACCAGTTCCCGGTACCGAGGCTTTCAATGAATGGATGAAAAAGCAGGCTGCTGCGCAGGCTGCTAATGCCCCCAAAAAAGAGGACCCCAAAGAGGACCCCAAAGAGGAAGTAGTAGTTAAATTGACACTTAAGGCGCTAGGGAATCCTCCCGGCACTATGAAATTTGAAAAAGCCGATCTTACCGTTAAAGCTGGCTCTAAGGTGATACTGACATTTGAGAATCCAGATGTTCTTCAGCATAATTTAGTCTTTACCAAAATTGGGAAAAAGGAAGCGGTTGGGGCCCTTGCTGATGCTATGCTTATTGATCCAGAAGCCTTGAAGAAACATTACGTTCCCACATCTGATGATATCATTGCGAGCTCAAAGCTAGTGAATCCTAGTCAGTCCGAAGTTATAGAATTTACTGTCCCTAAGGAGCCTGGAGACTATCCTTACATTTGTACTTTTCCTGGCCATTGGAGACTAATGAATGGAATCCTAAAAGTGACTAATTAATTTTATTCAAATGCCACAAGATAAAGTAGCTCAAGAAGACATACAGCGCCGAACTGCCATTGATAGGTCAGCGAGGTTCCCTGTGCTTTTCTTTATAACGAGCGCCGCCGCGTGGCTGGCTGTGGCAGTGATCCTTGGTTTTGTTCAGCAGATGAAATTGCATTCGCCTGCTTTCCTCGACTGCCCATCTTTATTTTTCCTTAACTACGGCCGATCCAATCCCGCTTTCATGAGTGCATTGGTTTACGGATGGGCAATTCAGGCTGGGATCGGAGTAGGGATTTGGTTAATGGCCAGGCTCTGTAGTGCAGAAGTAAAAAATCCAATAACCTTAATAGTTGCAGGGCACTTTTGGAATCTTGGTGTATTGATTGGAATTATCGGAATTTTCACAGGTCACGGAACATCAATTGAATGGCTTGCTTTTCCGAAAGCTGTTTGGCCTATACTATGTGGAGCTTTTTCATTGATTGTGATTTGGCTTATTACAATGTTTCATCGTCGGCAGGACAAAGAAGTTTATATATCTGTTTGGTACATTCTTGGAGCATGTTTCTGGTTCCCGTGGATCTTCATAACGGCTAATCTTTTCATTCATGTTTTCCCGGGATCAGC
>JABSSR010000015.1 GCA_013213965.1 Verrucomicrobiales bacterium
GCCTCTTCGGAAGGGCTAACCCCCAATGATTCCATTTTTTTTAGGACAAATAAATCAATAGAGTTACTACTCCATCCCTGTTCATTTACTTTGGGCAAGTCAAACTTTTTAGGACTCTCAAATGCCCAGAACTTTTCATAAGTTGCTCCTGACTCAATCCATTTCCTTATCAAAGTTTGCTCCTCTTGAGTCAAAGGTTTTTTCTTTGCCTTTGGTGGCGGCATTATTTCGTCAACATCATCCGTAATAACTCTATGCCAGAGCTCACTTTCTTCTAGAGATCCCGGCTTCAATGCTGTCGTCCCGTCATTCGAACGATACGCTCCATCCAACCCATCAGAACGATCCAATCGAAGCTTTGACTTTCGCTCATGCTCGTCCGGGCCATGACATGCAAAGCACTTGTTAGACAGAATGGGCCGTATGTCTCGGTTAAAGGAAATCTCCTTTGATAAAGAGGTCAGAACCAGGCCCCAAATCATGCCCAAAGCAATAAAATGAGTCGAAATTCTCTGCTTTATTTTTATTATCATGTCCGAATGACTTTTATCTTACAGAATACATCAGTGCGGGTCACGCAAAGAAATGCGTAAGCATGTGCAAAATTTGTTAAAATTGGAGCAAAAAGTTTTATAATTTCTTAGCGCTCACTTTTATCCACTAGGAAATTGATCACTAGTCGAATTAATGCCTTATTGTTAGGATAGGAGTATAACTCTTAACCAAATGAGCGACCTTTTTCTTCCACCTGACATCAGCAGACGAAAAGTATTATCTACGAGCCTTGGTTGCCTTGGACTTTCGCTTTCCGACTTCTTAAAATTAAAAAGCTTAGCAAATTCAGACAAAAATAACGCCATCCCATCTGGACGAGCAAAATCATGTATCATTCTTTTTGCCTGGGGTGGAATGAGCCATCTTGAAACTTGGGATCCTAAGCCTGATGGTCCAAGTGAAACACGAGGGACATTTAAAACCATCCCCACCGCTACGCCCGGCACACACATAGGCGAACACATGCCTTTCCTTGCCAAACAGACAGAACGACTCGCGATAGTTCGATCAATGCATCACGGGAGTTCTGCACACGGCAAGGCCATGTATTGGAACTTTACAGGTCATAAGCCTCCTCAATCTGATACCGCCTCAAATCTACCTCCTTCCTCAAATGATTGGCCTTCATTATTGTCAGTCATATCTAAATTTAAAGTCGCTCCAACAGGATTACCTTCAGCAATCAGACTCCCTTATCCTCTCGTTGATAATGGAACTCTTCAAGCCGGTGAATATGGGGGGTGGCTCGGGGCAAGCTATAATCCGATCGTCATTAGAACACCAAATGGTAAAGAGTTTGGCGGCGTGTCAAGGGATTTGGGGGCATCAAGAATCAATCCCAAAGAAGCCATTGACCGTCAGAAACTCGGCTCAAGACTCGGACTTCTGAGTCGTCTTGATCAATTTTCTGGGGCAGGACATGCAATAGATGACATGCAGCACTTTCAGGGTCTGGCAACTGACATGCTCATGAGCCCAACGGTACGTAAAGCATTCGATCTTGACCTGGAATCTGATTCTGTCCGTTCCAAATTCGGTCAACACATATGCGGTCAAAGCATGTTGCTCGCAAGACGCCTGATCGAAGCGAGTGTCCCTATCGTTACAGTTGCCTGCTCTGCCGGAGACTTGAATGGATCCAAGGGAGATCACTGGGACACACATGCCGATAACTTTAACCGATTAAAAAACACAATGCTCCCTGCGTTTGATAAGCCGGCCGCAGCATTGCTTGATGATCTAAGCGAGAGAGGCATGCTAGATGATACATTGGTCGTGTTCCTCACTGAATTCGGTAGAACCCCAAAAATAAACGGCAATGCCGGGCGCGATCATTATCCCAGCTGTTATTCAATTGCACTTGCAGGTGCCGGCATTCGAGGAGGTCAGGTCTATGGAAAATCCGATAGGTCAGGTTCCGAGCCTGCAGAAAATGCATGCGGCCCCGCCGATCTCCATGCAACGATCTTCGAAGCATTCGGTATCCATCATAAAACGACAATCACTGACCGCCTAGGTCGTCCCTTGCCCATAAGTGATGGGAAGCCTCTACCTCTTACCTAATAGAAATAGTAGTCTCATAATACTTCACAAGAAGCAGCACATATCTTAGCCGCTGTCCGCCCCTTTCCGAGATCACACAATAGGGTAAATAAAAAGGATGCCCTAACACACAATAGAAAAAACTATCAAGCGAAAGGGCATCCAACAATGGGGCTAAGTTTTATATTTAAACGACTAATATGAACTTCAAATGAATAAATGAGTTGATTTATTCAAAAGTTTCTTTACTGCCGACTCATCGCTCTATTGAGGTATTGCTCTCAACGTAAAATACGCCCTAAGATTATTTTTCACTAGTAATCCTGCGAAAATTTTCTGGGTGTCTTTGAACTGAATGTGGTAAATCCTGTCAAGCCAACTAGAGGATCCCTCGAATCCCTTTAAGGTTAATTGAATAGACTTTCTGTCAGGCGCGATGGATACCTCTTCAATCTTATCCTCGCGCTTATCATGTTCAGGGGAACCGTAACGGCCAGTATTAGTATAAAACCAAGAATCGATCTTCACAAAGCTCATCAATTCATCCAAACTCAAATCCTTTGAGATCGGCTGAGTTAAATTTATCATGAAACCATTCTTGGCAGCTTTTACACCATGAATATCAGATGCGATCGTTTTCTTATCATAGATTATTCTCTGCAAGCTCCCCTGCTGACCTCCAAAAGCTCCCCATCCACGGCCAGTCTGGCCAATTAGCAAACTTCCGTCAGGTAAAAATACAGGCCGCATAACTCCAGAAGCAAAAAACCGTGCAAAAGGAACGACACATCCTTGATCTACTCCGGCAACCTTTTCTACAACAACTCGAAATAAGTTAGACATTGTCTGATCCCCAATGAACATCTGTCCACCGTAAGAGCCAAACTCTCCGCCTGTAATATCCCAAGTCGGATGCCCAGGAGAATTAGCCACTTTCCCATGTGGAAGCCACACTGCTCCTTTACGAATTTTATCTTTCCATTTATCAAATTTCAGTTCCGGAGAATCCGGTTTCATTTTTCCAGGAAGAGTAACGAGACCTGATAGATGACCATAGAACTTACCTTGTTCAAGAGGTACTACCTTAGAAGAACCCACATATTCCCCCTGATTTTCAGCGTACCAAAGACGACCTTCTGGATCGACCCCGATCCCGGCAGGACTTCTTAACCCATACGCGTAAGGTATGAACTCACCTGAAGGTGTCACTTTGCATGCCCAGCCACGATAACCTCCCATTGAACCCATATATGGTCCTCCTGCCCTCCATGAAGTACGTTCATTTCCCCCATGAGATAAATTTAAAGTAAAATAGTAGTTCCCATCATTGTCACGGGCAGGGCCATGGGCGTATTCATGATAATTTGCATGGAACCCGTAATCGTCGCAGACCGTCTCAAATTGATCTGCTCGTCCGTCTCCATTTGTATCACTTATCCGTGTAAGTTCCGGCTTCTGCATGACTACAAATTTATCTCCTTTTCCATCTTCGATTGACACTCCCAGAACCTCGTAAGTGCCTTCAGCAAACAATGACCACTTACCATTACGAATGCGCCAAATACCTGCTGACCTTGTTGCAACAACAATAGTTCCATCTTTTGCAACCGCAATTCCGGTAGGCTCGAATAGCTGATCCCTTCCATATAAATCCTTAGGAAATTCCCAATTCTCAAATGAGTATCCAGCCGGGACCTCCATCTTTTGTCTGCCCAATTTATCAGTATTTGTTTTGAGCGGCTGCTCACTCCAATTCTCTTCCTTACCAATGATGGACCTTGCAATTAATCCTCCCGATAATTTTGCCGAGAACTTATAAGTATCTAACTTTTCTCCAGTATCCAAGATCCATTCATCCTCACTCAACTTTCCACCTTCGACTTTTAGATCAGAGAGCCCCTTCTTGGATAACTTAAATTTCTGATTCTCTTTTAAAGCTCCACTAATAATAAATTCAATTCTACCTTCATCAGTGAGACTCACAGACTGGCTCATTTCGTTCTGACCAACACGAAAAGAAAATACGGGAAATCCTGTAGATGAATCAATGCTGTGCCCTTTGAATTCAGAGTCTACGGAATCTAACAATTCAAGAAAGTCACGGTCTTCCCAGAGCCACTTTTCAATAGCTTTATGATCCATCACATCAGGTTCTTTGAATTCAAAATCCACAACATTTCCTGATTTGGTGACTGGCTGCAAAATTCCGCCACCCTCAACAAAAACTCTACTCCCTTGCCCCCTGGAAGATCCTGGCCTGCCTCGGCCTGAACGTTCTTGCGTGAGATTCAAAAAACCACCAGCCCAAACATTGCGCACCGACAATACTCGAGGGTCAAAGGTATAGTTCATCCCATTTGGAAAACCAACATGAAGAGCACGTCCGCTAGATCCACGGACAGGTGCCCGGACAACGCGAGTGCGGTTGGTTACTAGAATCTCGTTGGGAACCTCCAATAAACTCCTCGGCTTCTCCTTCTTCTGCTGCTTAAGTTTAACAATGGACGGTCCCGCCTGAGCCTTTGGTGAAAGAGTCCTCAGAAAATGCCATATATACTCGACGGACTGATCGGGGATAACCTCCTTTGCATACATCGGCATTATCTTGGGAAACGGCTTGCCTCTAGTCGGACCGGATTCTGCTATTGCTAGAACGTCCCACGACTTACGAACTGAAGTCATGAAATAATTCTTGTCAGCTTTCACTGTTACCTTTATTCCCGATTCAGCACTCACAACTTCACGGCCCCTCGGCTCAGTATGAAAAAGACCATACAAGTTCGGGCCAGTCCGAAACGACTTATCTGCCTTGTCAATAGCATGACAGACTGTGCAGCCGTAAGTCTCAAAAGCCTTCCTTCCTTCGACCACAGCATCAATCTCTTGCTGAGCAAACACCGGCAATGAAGCAAAAAGGAAATAAACAAAAATAAAATTTTTCATAAAGTAGCAGTTAAAGAAAATTATTAATTCAAATCAAAGGATAAGACCCGAGGCTCTGACATGCACGATCTTTTATTTAATTAACCCATTAAAATAAACATGATCGACGCTTAACAGTCACCATGTTAGAAAAGTATTGCCATGAAATTAGGGCTGAGCTCATTACTCGCAATCTCCACAATAAACACATTAGGATATGGAGAGATCACTGAAAACGAACTGTTGGATTTTCTAGGAGAAGAACGATTCGATAAACAAAAATTGTTCGATGCTGAGAGAAACCCGAACATCGTTGTAAGCACTGACGGTACAGTCCTCGCAACTTGGGGCGAAGTTGAAGATAATTTCAAGCTCGGAGTGAAAGGGATCAGAGTGCGGAGGAGTGAAAATGGAGGCACTGATTGGGGAGAACTAATCACTGTAACTAAGCCCTGTTGGCACGGCGGCGGCGTTACTGTTAATGAAGTCACAGGAGAAATTCTAATCTTCGCTGAGAGCCGTTACCCTCCAGCCAACATTTCAGTGCACCGAAGTACCGATAATGGAAAGACATGGAAAAAGAATAAAGACACAATCTTTCATGCGGATAAAAAAGGCAATCTTCCCTCAATGCACTTTGCTGAACATGGTATCACTCTTCTTAAAGGAAAGAACGCCGGCCGTCTAATTAGAGCCGCTCGCTGGTATGCCGGTGCTGACACCAGAGCAAATCTTCCTAAGATGTATAATACTTCTATTTACAGTGATGACAGAGGAAAAACCTGGAAGACCAGTGAGCCATTTCCTGAACTAGGCACTGGCGAAGGAGCCATTACAGAACTTTCGGACGGTCGCCTTTATTATAACTCCCGCCGTCACTGGGACCCAGACGGAAAAAATTATGATGCTTCAAGACGTTGGTCAGCCTGGAGCTATGACAGTGGCTTGACTTGGAAAGATGCAAGCATATGCAATGAGCTACCGGATGGAGCAATTCTATCCATTGGTCCAGGATCAGGATGCTTGGCCGGTCTAGCTCGAATTCCAATCAAAGATAAAGACATTATACTTTACACTAACTGTGATTCTCCAACAAATGAACGGAAGAATGTAACTGTCTGGGCTAGTTTTGACGGTGCTAAAACATGGCCAATCAAGCGTCAAATTCATCATGGGCCCAGCGCCTACTCCTCAATTTGCATTGGCAGGAAAGACACGGCTAGCGAAGGTTGGATATATGTTTTGTTTGAAGGTGGAACCAAGCACCGTCACGAAGGTGGGCATGTTGCCCGATTCAATCTGAGCTGGTTACTTCAAGGAAAGACAACCGGGGACGGAAAATTACCAGCTTGGATCAAAACTAAGGAACAAAAAACTCAGACGTTGAGAATTAGGTAATAGAACGATCAAAATATTATACTGATAGAATCAACATCAATAACAACCCTCACTTCTAGTTTCTTAACTGCCCTGAAATTGAAGTTATTTAGAAACTAAAACGGCCATTACTAATATCAATCCTCAAGAAAAAGCTTGAAATGAAATTTCTCCTATCTTCTAATTGCATGATGCTCAAGCGGCTCAAAATTCGGTGGACAAAGAAGTTCAAAATCCCCTATTCAACTGGATTCTTACTGATTGGATTGAGTTTAGCATTACAACCGGCCTCGGCTCAGTTCATGACTGGTTTCGAACCTGCGGAAGGTTATGTAGGAGCGCAGGGCTCAGCAGGCAACCCGCCAGGACCAAGCCAGTTAGTCCCTCAGCAGGGATGGCAAGCCCAGTTCAGTAATTCTTTCGATGTTCACACTTACATTGATTCAGAAATCCCTTGGACTCCACAAACAGGACCCGAACTTTATACTGCTCCGGAAAACCCGAGCGGAGGCGAACAATTCGTCGCCCTGGGCACTAGCGATTCAAGTGGTGGTGGTTCTGATGTTCACACTGCAACCTTTTCAGGACTAGTAGAGTTAAGTGCCGACTACGCTCCGGCTTACGAATTCGACAACGGCATAGGGAACTATAATGGCGCGCTTCTAGCACGCATGGGAACAACGAATGTCACTGGTCTTTATACTTGCGCCGCTTCGACTGCAACGGATCGGTCTGGTCCATGGGCTTTTGAACTTTGGGCCTTTACCCAAAACGGAATAAAAGTTGTAAACTGGTCGATCGGATACAGATTGGATGGGGTCGAAGGGTTCGACGATCTGGAGATGGAAAAATGGTATCGAATAGGCATCGTGTTTGATCTCGACCCGGCCAGCCCCACTTACCGAAGGATCATGCAATTAAAGTCACAGGATCTATCCAAGGGCGGTAAAATTTGGATCATCGATGAGCCAAAGGGTTCCTTCGATGAGGACTTGTATATTGACGGAGGAGCTACCGGCACCACGTCCCCCGATCTTGTTCGTATCTACAATGTGGGCAATGGAACATTATCGATGTTCGATAACATCTACGTAGGCAAGCCCTATGATTGGCAACCCAGCACGGACGCACCGTTCGCCATCACCAGTGTTACCCGAGGACCCGAGCCAAACCAGACAACCATCACCTGGCCCTCGCTCCCGAACCGGTCCTATTCTCTCGAATCTTCGACCGATCTTATTAATTGGATAGAGGTAAATGACAACGTCGTGTCCCCTTACACGGATGACTCACTGTCACCAACCCCACTCCTTGAAACCATTTTCTACCGAGTCCGGGATATAACACCTTGATTCTGCAATTCCCTCATTCCAGGCACAAGGAAAAGCCCATATTGATCAATCTCGAAAAAGACCTAACACTCACCTTCCTTTTACTAGTTTAGGGCCATTATCAGGTGGCAGAGACTGATGCCAAGAAATAACCGACTCAGCCATACTGGCCACGATACCTTTTTGCATGGAGGCTAGGTTTTTAGTTTCACCCCGATCATTCTCTAAGTCATAAAGCTCGGCTTCGGATCCGTCATACTCACAGAGAAGTTTCCATTTGCCATCTCTGACAGCGAGATCTGGTAAATCATTGTCCCCATAAAAAGCATCCCTGTCAGGCGGTCGCCTGAAAAACAAAGGTAATTTTCTGGATTCAGATGATTTGCCAAGCAACACATCAGGTAAACATTCTCCATCAAATTCTATACCTTCTGGATACTTGGCACCTGTGATTTTAAGTAAGGTAGGCACCAAATCTATCGCCGAAAAAACCGAGCTGCGATTCACCTGACCCCTCTTCTTTATGATACCCGGACCCCACACAACCAAAGAAGAACGGATTCCGCCCTCATACAGATGCGTCTTATATCCACGGAACGGTCCTGACTGACCCGCTCCTTTTTCTGGTCCATTATCAGAGCAGACCAACACAAGGGTATTGTCTCTGAGAGTTGCTGACCCCTTTATGTAATCAAATAGTTTTCCAAGTTGCCTGTCCATTTCCTGTAAAACAGAAAAATAAAGCTCTCTCTTCGTGTCGCCCCATTTGTTAACCGGCGGCCAAAAAGGACTATGCACATCGTCAGGCCATAAATTAACATAGAAGGGCTTACCATTCTTTGTTGCTTTATCAATAAAAGGTATTGCTTCGTCAACAAATCCTTGAGTGATTTGCGAACGTAGCATCCATCGCACGCCGTCTCCTAAACGCTCAGCCTTATCCCAAATTCGTCCCGGCTTGTCCTGTCCTGGCTTCAAGGTAAGAGGCAATAATTTAGGGCCCATCCCTTCAAAATTAGTTAATGACTCATCAAAACCATATTCAGTGATTGCTGGAGCATCATCCACGTCTCGTTGTCCCCCCATGTGCCACTTCCCGAAGTGACCTGTTGCGGAACCCGATTCCTTAAGTGAACGGGCCAGCATCGGAGCTTTCGGGCTCAACCATTGTGCCATGCCTCTATTTTGATTTTGTTTCCTGTGGGCAAGATAAGAGGTAATTCTCCACTTCTGTGGGTATTGACCAGTAGAAATAGCGACTCTCGAA
Organism: Verrucomicrobiales bacterium; assembly: GCA_013213965.1. GTDB lineage: Bacteria > Verrucomicrobiota > Verrucomicrobiia > Verrucomicrobiales > DEV007 > EC70. The sequence continues at coordinate 8,995 of JABSSR010000015.1, forward strand.
GGCGAGCAGATCGGAGAATTAACATAGAATTGCTCAAATCGGACACCTCCTTGAGCTAACTTATCTATATGAGGTGTCTTCGCTAATTCATTACCAAAACAAGAAAAATCCCCCCATCCCATATCATCTATAAAAACAACCACTACGTTGGGTCTGGATCCTTTTGCCCAAGGCACTAGCAAAAAAGAAAGAACTATAAATAGAATGAATTTCACAAATTTATATTATCACGTTTTAAATGTACAAATGTTTGTAATTCCAAAATTGACAAGCAATTACCTAACGGGGCGGCGAAACATAAAGGTGCTTTCCCTTTCGAGCAGCCGACAACGCTTCCTGAGTGTCTTGAGCTGAACCAGGATCACCTTGAGATTGCATCCACTGATCTAGCTCTCGGCTCAGTCTCTGCTTGATTTCAGCATGAGACTCGGACCCAATCAAATCATTCAATTCATAAGGATCTTTCTGGGTATTGTAGAGTTGCTCAGCTGGTCTGTGAATGTAGCGCTTTACTAGTTCATATGTATTAGAGTTAGTCGATGCTTCTCGCACCCAAGTTGCCCAGTAAGGATTATTCAACTCCCCTTTACCAGTCCAGCCCATAAGATGCTTCTCAATGTATATCTCTTCCGATTTAAGATTACGCAAATAACGGAACGAACCGTCACTTACTGTCCGTACCGGATACGAAGGTCCTTCAGGAAGATTATTATGCATACCATATACATAGCGCCTATGAGCTTTCCTCTTTCCCATTAGAATCGGCAAGAAACTCTTTCCATCAAAGTCCTTTTCAGGAACCTCCGCTCCCGTCACATTAATAAGAGTAGGTAAGACATCAGCATATTGCACCAGAGCATCGCTACGCTTACCTGCATCAACAACCCCTGGCCATCGGGCAACTAATGCCGTATGCACTCCAGTATCCCAATTCGTCCACTTACAACCAGGAAACTGAGATCCTTGTTCAGATGTAAAGAGGACAAGAGTATCGGAAGCATGACCACTTTCATCAAGTACTTTTAAAATGTCTCCGACTTGCTTGTCCATATATGTAATCTCAGCCAAGTACCGACTGAAAGCTTCACGGGGCTTTTTGGTGTCGGCAATATTTGGAGGCAAAATAATCTTTTCGGGAGGATATTTTGAAGAGTCCCCCATCACCCATGGAACGTGTGGTTCAACCAAAGCAACGACCAAACAAAAACTCTCATTCTTATCAGCTGACATGAACCGTGAAATGCCATCAAGGCTGTGAGACCGAGTCGGATTACGGACACAATTTGTATCAAATCCCTCCACCTTACTGAACGGATAAACGGACGCCGGCTTCACATGGACCTTACCCGAAATGCCCACCCTATATCCCAGTCCTCTAAGATAGTGGGGAACGCTCTTGATATTCGGTCGACTGCTAGAATGGTTCCAAGCACAACCATTACTCATTGGGTATTTACCCGTAAACAGTTCTGAACGGCAAGGCTGACACATCGCCTCAGCTAAGTAGGCTCGCTCAAATACCAATCCCTCACTGGCCAGTCTGTTAATGTTCGGAGTCTTTGCGTTCTTTCCTCCATATAGCGGCAAGTCATTGTAGGTACAATCATCAGCCATAATGATTAACACATTAGGTGCCTTAGAAGAATTCCTGGCATCGTCCTGAACCGCATTTATCCGATCATTGGAAAGAAATGACAACACTGCGGCAACAGTTATAATTAGCCAAGGACTTGAACTCATCTGCAAAATATTAGTTTGAGAAGCAAAGGAATCAAGAAACATGATAAAACACAAGTATAGTCTGTCCTCACAGATTTCACTTGGTTAAATTTCAGCCCCACAGAGCAATTAAATAACTTATTCCAAAAATCTTTATTCATTAACAACTCGGACCTTGACCAAATTCACCGGGGAAGTTTCGATAATTTAAACCATGGTTAATATTTTTATTGGAATTGGGATCACTTTATCAGCTGCACTTACAGTCGCATTCCCTCACGAGAAACATTCTCCTTCGGAAAATTATACATCTCCAAAAGAAGAAATCAAAATCGGCGAAGGCTCTTTCCGATACCGACTCATTCCCGAATGGGCTACTGAGAACGCAAATAAATATAAGTTAGGGAACTGTAATGCCATTACTCAGGACTCACGTGGAAGGATCCTTCTTTTACATACCAGCAAAGAGCACTGTCTCATTGCATTGAGTCCAGAAGGTAAGGTCCTTGACGCATGGGGAAACTTCACTGTTGCTGCGCACGGATTAGCTGCCGTGAAAGAGGATGGGCGCGAAGTACTTTTTATTTCTGATCACAGCCCTAATGGAAAGGTTTACAAGACGACGCTGGACGGAGAAATTTTAATGACTGTATCTTGCCCAATGGAGTCAAAACTCTACAAGACTCCAAATGAATTTAAGCCTGCAAAGACACTACATTTACCTAACGGTGAGTTTTTTGTGATCGATGGTTACGGAAAGGATTATATCCACAAATTCAGCTCCCTGGGAAAATGGATTTCCGCTTTCGGCGGTGACATTGGATCAGGCGAAGCTCAGCTAAAGCACTGGGGACCGCACGGAGGAGCAATCGATTTTAGAAATCCTAAACAACCAGTAATGATCCTTGCCTTGAGTGATCAACAAAAAATAAAACGATTCAAACTTAATGGGGAATGGATAGATACGAAAATATTTCCAGGCAGCAATCCACGTGATGTGATTTTTCATCGGGGCCATCTTTTTGTTCATCACTTGGGAGATGACTGGCCAAAAGACAGGAACGCACCAGGATACATTTCTGTAATGGACCATGACCTGAAAGTCGTTGCAAATTTAGGAGGCTATTCTCCGAAGTATGATGATAACGGCAAACTAAGTCGCATGTCACATAATACTCACCTATTTCACCACCCACACGGAATGGGAATAGACGAAGAAGGAAATATTTACATCGCTCAAGCCTCTTCGAACGGTACATGGCCTCTGAAATTTACTCCTACAATAAAGCAGACAACGACAAGAACATGGATCGTTTCACAAGACGGAAATGATAAAAATAAAGGGAATGAAGAAAACCCCTTCAGAACCATCTCCCGCGCAGCTCAGGCGGCTCGAGCCGGTGACACTGTACTAGTTCGTCCCGGTATTTATAGGGAACGAGTTGCCCCTCCACGTAGCGGCGAACCCGACAAACCAATCACATACCGCGCCGAGGAACTCGGTAAAGTCTTCATTCGGGGATCTGAAAAATGGGACCCTCCTTGGAAAAAGCTTAAGGACAATGTCCACTTCGCAAAACCCGACCAGTCAATATTTGAGAGTGACGATGTTTATGTTGATCATCCCAATCCTTTTCTTGTTCCTCTCGCATCAACTCCATACAATCGTCAGGGAAAACCTGAACATGAGCGGACAGGTAAGGGAAATCCTGAACTGATCTATAATTGCGGCCAGGTCATTGTGAACGGAAGGCCATGGCAACAGCGTCCATTTCTAAAAGAAGTAACAGAAGCACCTGAGACCTGGAACTTTGATAGTGAAACTGGAAACATATA
>JABSSR010000150.1 GCA_013213965.1 Verrucomicrobiales bacterium
CACTGCCAGAACGGTGGAAGATAGAGACACGGCCAAGGTTAGTTGAAACAGGTGTTTTGATGTCATAAGGTTTTTACTGTTTTATCAAACGGATTAAAGAGGTCAACCCATTCTTCTCAATTTCTACAGTAGGTTCTATAAGCTTAGTCGCAGTAACGGATTCTAGGACTTCAGTAATATTTTCTTTCTTACCAACCCCCCCAAACAGAAGAGGCAGTGAAACTAACAAGATTAACAGGCGCGCGGGGGATCATGGATCAGTTGGACGGCTTACCTTATTCGTGCCGTTGAGGATGCTCACGTCGATCTTCATATGAGTACCCCCAGAATCCCTTTTAGATATGTATGAATAAAGATTGTAACGGTCCGGCTACTCATGTAGGATTTGTCTCATTGGAAATACCATGAAAAGTATTCTTGCCACTTTGACACTCATTCTCGCTACGACTTGGAACACCTATGCTGAGCCATTAAAGGTCGGCGATGCCGCTCCTGAATTCAAAATCAAGGACACTAACGGCAAGGAAATCAACCTCGCCAAACTGGCCAATAATGGCCCGGTATTGGTGCGGCTTACCTGCGGTTGCCTCGGTTGCGATCGTGAGTTGCCCTATTTCCAAGCACTACATGAAGCATACAAGAAAGACGGCATTAAGCTCGTCGCCGTTTTTGCTGAGCCGGATAATAAATTCGCGACGTATGTGAAAACAAAAAAACTAAACATGCAGTATGCATTGGATCCGAGAAAAGATAGCTGGAAGATTTTTGACACCAAGACCATGCCCAGTAATTTCCTCATCGAAAAGGGCGGCAAAATCGCCGCCATTAGCAAAGGTTGTGATCCAAGCGGTCTGATTGCCCGCAATCTGGGCGACAAGGTCGCCAAGCTGGTAAAAACCACGCAGGTTGACATCAAGGATCAGGTTGACAAAAACAGGAAACAAACCACGCCGAAGAAGTAGTTTTGCTTTATCCTATGGCACCGCGATCATGGCTGAAGAAAAAAAACCTGAACCGCAGTCACCCAAGAAGGCGGGAGACCCTGAACCCGTCAAGGAAATGAGCGAGAAGGAACAAATGGAAGCTTACGAGGAATCACTTAAGGATACAGATTGGGGCCATCAGCCATGTTGAAACTATTCGCAACAGGCTGCAGGATTTAGGGCAACTGTTGGCACTCAACAGGAAGCAGTAGCTTACTCCTCACGATCCATGAGGGCAAACCCCTCTAATCGGGCATAGAGAAAAACGGAACCATGGAAAAAAACTTTCGTGTCCTATTCGAGACAAACTGAAGACACCCCACGGGTCGATGTTACTCTTTTAGCTGATTTAAAGTATTGGGCTATTTACAAAGATAAGGATCATTCCGTGTCTGTTCGGAAAGGTCCGGCAGGCAAGCCCTCTTTGTTGTACAAATTAGCCTTAGCCGGATTCATCGTAAAACCGTACCGGACAGCTACAGGCTCAGACACTTCTTTGGATTCAACAATGACAGTCTGACCGTCAATTCTAGCATCTGCCCAGACCCATTTATTATCCTTTCCGGAAATAGAAAAGTGTTCCAGTTTTCCACCCTTCACTTCCGCGGTAGGTTCTAAACCGTTCTTTTTACCAACCATGAGACCTGATCCAACGTGATCGAATGATAGGCGTATCGTGGTTCCTTCTACTTTGTGACTTTGGTATAATGGTCCTGATGGCACCAAATTCTTCTGCCCGTAAGTCTGATGCAGTGCCCACTGAGCCAAGCGCGAACCAACATCCTGTTTGTTTTTTGGGTGAATATCATTGGCTGCGCCGATATCAGTAATGACGGCCATTCCTGTTCCCGGTATGTCCAGTGCCTTGGTTTGAGCTTCGCGGAGCTTTGCCCATCCGTCACCTCCTTCGGGCTTATCATTTTCATTCTGAAAGTTTGCTAGTTGAACCCAGTAGAATGCCAGATCCTTGTTCTGAAAGGCCTTCCTCCATCCGTTCACGAGTGCGTGTTTCTTTTGATAGTATGTGATTCCTTCGCTCCCGTTTGATTCGCCCTGATACCAGATCCCTCCACGCATTGCGAAAGGGGTGAGAGGATGGACCATGGAATTGTAAATTGCGGAAGGGTCTCCTCCTCCTACACGAGTGTCTTGCTTGTAATTTTGGACCTTTTTGGAAATTTCAGACAGTTCGGGGACTGAATCAAATCCGGCAAGAGTGGTCCAGGGTTCAATTCTGGTACCACCCCAATTCGAACCGATCAGACCGACAGGGACCTTCAGATCCTTATGTAAACGGCGTCCGAAAAAATAACCGACTGCACTGAAATCATTCACTGAATTTGGATCGCATACTTGCCACTGACCGGCACCCTCCTCCTTTGGTAATGGACTAACGGTATGACCAGGAACGTTGAAGAGTCTGATCCATGGATAAAATGCTGCGCTGACTTCTTTTTTCGGATTCATGGATTGTTTGACTGACCATTCCATGTTCGACTGGCCGGAACATATCCAGACTTCACCGACTAAAATATTTTCAAGGGTGATTTTGTTTTTTCCTGTGACTGTAAGTGCTGATCCGTTCCCATTGACTTTGAGAGGGTCGAGACTCACTGTCCACTTTCCATCGTTACCTGCTTTAGTTTTCTTGGTCTGTCCTGCAAATGAGACAGTGACCTCTTCGCCTGCCTCGGCCCAGCCCCACACAGGAACTGCCATGTCACGTTGCAGGACCATTCCGCTACCGATTACAGGGGGTAATTTTACGTCTGCCAGGCCAAGTTGGCTGAGACAAAGTGCTAATACAGTTAAGAGAGGAGCGAGAGACAGTTTTTTCATTGGAGTGATTGCTGGATTTTATATGGTTTGATATATTTAGATGAATGAAAACAGGATCCTAGTCCAGTTCATATTTTAGGAATTAATGCTTTACCTACTTTTGTAGATGTTCTGAAGTAACCGAGATAAGTGTCTTCCATATCAGTGACAAGCCAACTGGCTGTTGAATAGGTGTTTTGTTCTCTGGTTCCTCCTGGAACTATTTCTCCATAAAGCTTAAGTCTACCATTATATTCTACCCAATAGATCTTAACTTTTTGCTTCATTTGGTTATGAAATATGATGGTTGTATTATCACCTGATATAGACCTTGGAGGTATTTCTCCAGTTGATGCAATCCACTTCAAATCTTCAGAAGGTCTTGGCGGTGGTTTTTTTTGAGCAATGATCTTATTTAAATCAACTCCTCGGACGATTTTTAATTTGGGTAATTCTTTCGCTAGTTTCTGAACGCCATCGTCCGTAACACCGGTTTGCCAGACGAATAACTGTTTGAGATTCCTAAGAGCCTTTAGTTTTTCTAGGCCCTTGTCGGTGATCTTTGTTGAATAAAGGTTCAGGTACTCAAGTTGTTCAAGGCCTGTCAGATAATCGATGCATGCGTCATCTACTTGGGTCCTTTCCAGATGCAGTCGTCTCAGGTTTTTCATTCCCTCGATGTGCTTGATTCCAGCACTTGTTATTTTTGTATCCCTCAAATTTAATAGTCTGACATCCTTTAAGTCCTGAGCCGGCTCGAGTCCTTCGTCCCGCAGATCTCTTCCCTTGAGTTGAAACTCAATTCTCCAGCCGCCACTATCTGCAGAGGAAATGATTCCACCACTTTCTTTGAGTTTATTGATCGCAGATGATTCCTTGCCCTGCGCCCAGATAATGGATGAAAAAACAAATACAAAAAGCACCCCAAATGGATTCATATTTGGACAACGGCACATTTTTTTATTTCACTGCTCCTAAACAACGGATCCTATTAGGGCATCCAAATTTTATTCCATGCATTTATGGATCGTTCCAGGTTTTCCCTTGAATCTCCCTTAATGGCATAGCATTGCAGACCGACCGGACCATTAAATCCAACACCTTTTAAAAGATTCATTAGTTTGGACTGATCAAAGTTACCTCGGTCGAGAGTCTGTATTAGTTTCTGCCATGAACGGCTACCTTCTTCAGCG
>JABSSR010000151.1 GCA_013213965.1 Verrucomicrobiales bacterium
AGCTCCACCCTTCTTGGATTCAGGATCACCGATCTCGGGCTCTGCCTGCCCATCTTCCCAGGTAAGGCCCTCAGGTAAATCTTTCAGCTCAAGTTCGTCGATGTAATCACCAAGGCCCTGCCTCGCGGTGAACCGTTCGAGCTCCTTCTTCTTTTCACCGATCTGGTCCTTTAACTTCTTTTGCGCCTCTGGATCAGTCTCCTCATTGAATCTAGCGTCGATTTCTTTGATGGATTCAGTTGAAGCTTTGACCTGCTCACCGAGCCAGTCATTGATATATTTATTGTAACGCGGGTACCAGGCATCAAAATTAGCACCTTCATTCTTCACCAGTTCCTCTTTACCGCATGAGGTAAGGAACAAAATTATGAGAAGTATAGGTCCTAAGAGGCGCATTAATTTAACGGTAATAACTAAATTTCTTTGGGTCGAACGCTTCCCTGACCGCTTCCCCTATGAAAGTGATCAGAATTAACAGCCCGACAAGGACCACGAACGCCGAAGTGACTAGCCAAGGAGCGGCCAGATTATCCAGACCATCTCTGAGCAATTGTCCCCACGTCGCATATTTGGCAGGAAGCCCGAATCCCAGATAATCGAGGGACGTCAAAGAAAGGACCAGACTCGAAACTGAAAAAGGAACAAGCGTAATGATGATTGCCACTGAATTGGGCAATAAGTGCCTGAATAAAATCCTAGGAGTCGAAGCTCCAATGCCACGGCTCGCTGCGATATAATCTCTTTGCTTTTCTTTGAGAGCAGAGGTCCTCATCAGGTACGTCATCCCCATCCATCCGAAGAGCAAGAGAATGAAAAGGATCATCCATAGACCAGCCGATTCTCTCATCTTACCGGGTATTGCAGTACTCGCTATCATCACAACAAAGAGAAAAGGCACATTAGAAAGAATCTCGATGGCCCGTTGCACGATAATATCGAACCAACCTCCGAAAAACCCCATCAATAAACCAATACTAACACCGAGAGCATATACTAATGGAATATAGACGAGGGCCGCTTTGAAATTAACCTGAAGACCACCAAAGAGATAAGCGACCACGTCATAGCCTCTTGAATTCGTTCCCAGTAAATGGGTCTGCCCCTCACCTGAAGTTGGAGGCGAGGGCGGGTAATGCACTTGCCGGACAGGGCTCGACTCCTGTCCCAGGAAACTATTTAATTCCCCCTGTCCGTTCCAGGACTCGGATCCATTCACTAACTGACCTGACTCATACTTGGCACCATAGACTCTGTTCCCTTGTCGATCCCAACCATCAGCGGGACCGTCCCTGAGACCTTTCCGGTAACGGAACCTGAGGTGCTTCCTTTCTGGAACTTTCGTGTCATATAATTGAGCTCCTAGTCCTGAGAAAAGCTTTGAGCCTTTCATGACTTTAGCTTCAACCTCATCGAGCCCGGTAGAAACGGCAGGGACAGTGTCTCCGGTCGGGGCAAAGGGAATGAGCGGCATAAGTATCCAGACACTTTCTGAATCCTTTAATTGTTCTTTGAGTTTCCGGTAATCTGCTGGCGCCTGCCCCGCGTCCCCTTCCAAGCCAAAGTCCTTTCCCTTTTCCACTTCTCGGGTAAGGGCCGGAAACACCCAGTCATCACCCTTCTTTACCACCAGAGCCTCATTTCCCACAATTAAATGATCGAGGAAAGCTAAGGAAACAAGTAACCCAACAATAATTAACGATAAATATCCACGCTTAATCGACTTGAAACGCTCAATCCTTCTCTGGGTCATCGGTGTGAATCTGAACCCTGAACGGAACTTTATCGTGAACCAAAGTCCAACCATGAAAAGCAAAGCCATGGTGACCCAGGCAAACTCAATTCTGAGGAGAGGAATTTCCCGGCACAGAGTGAAAGGAAAACGGACCGTCGGAAATTCCAGCTTATAATACTCACCGACACTGCCAAGAACGGCAGCGAAAATGAGTAATGGTCCAATGAGTCTTGCAATCATCCTTAGTTAAATTTCACCCTCGGGTCAATGATCGCCACGATGATATCAGAGAGCACATTACCTATAAGTAATAACGCAGCAGCAATGGTCAAAGTTCCCATGATGACTGTCTGGTCACGACCCAGAAGGGCCTGATACTGAAGGAGTCCGAAGCCTTGTATATCAAATACAGACTCAATCAAGATACTGCCTCCAACGATCATCGTAATGAGCTGACCCATCGTAGAGGCGATCGGTATAATTGAGTTACGGAAGGCATGCTTGAATACCGCTGATCGGAAACTGACCCCTTTGGCAACGGCCGTTCGCACATAATCCGTTGCAAGGTTTTCCATGAGATTATTCTTCATCATCATGGTCAGCCAGGCAAATCCACCAATCACATAACAGGTCAAGGGGAGGACCGTGTGATGAGCAAGGTCCTTCACTTGCTCAAAGAAATTCATCTGTGAAAAATCAGTGCTAGTGAGCCCGAACAGAGGGAACCAACCTCCACGAGCCCCAAGATAAATCAACATCACAGCACCCAATGCAAAGCCCGGAATCGCATAACCGATGAAGATTAAGACCGATGTCAGGTTATCAACTGCGCTACGATGTTTAATTGCTTTAAGAATCCCAAGAGGCAAGGAAATCCCATAAGTAATCAAGGCAGTCAGGATACCAAAGTAAAGCGCTATAGGGATCCGATCCTTGATCAGTGACCAGACAGGGTCTCCGAACTCGGTCGAGACACCGAGCCTTCCCTGCAGGATCCCGGCATATGTTCTTTTATACCCGACTACCCGGTCATCATAATTCTGTGGAGCCTTATCAACCGGTTCCTTATTACGGTCCGCCCAACGTTTTTTTCGGTCATCCACTGTTTCAATACGAAACTGCCAACCCCCCAAATCAGTATCCTCTGACAATGTCATGTCAGAAGACACGAAGGCAGCACCTTTGATTTCTTTTTCTTCACGTCTGACCATGACTTGGCGTCCATCATTTTTAAGAACTAGGAGAACCTCATTCTCAGGATCTTTAATCAAATCACCGGTCCCTATCTTATCGTCTCCAACTGGCCTGAAATCGGCTTTGCTGATGAACCGCTCCCTCGGAAGGACTCCTAACCACTGCAGGTAAGAGATGAAAATGGGTTTGTCATAACCGTACTCTTCCTCCAACTTCTCGATCTGCTCCTCGTTCATCCCGCCGGGCATCTGTCCGCCGGACGAACTTGCACCCTCAGAAGCTTTTTGTGCCTCTTCCAAAAAATGCTCAATCGGACCGCCAGGTACGAGCCTGGTAATTAAGAAAACAATCAGAGTCACTCCCAACAAGGTTGGGGGAATGAGCAGGAAACGTCTGATAAAGTATTCTCTCATCAATCCTTTGAAACCATGATCCTATCGGTCGGACTTGAGTGATCAACCCTTTTTATTTTAGATTAGAGAGAAGAAAAGCGCGTGACCTTCTGCCAAAGTGGGTTCAAAATCACAATGATGCGTCTGTTCCTAATATTTTTAGCCACCTCAACTATTCTTGTCATGAATGGTTGTGACAGTAGTAAGACCGCTGTCGATAAGGCCACGGATGACGGAATCCTCATTATGGGGAACACTTCTGAGCCGAAGGGGCTCGATCCTCACATCGTGAGCGGGGTCCTTGAAAACAATGTCATTAGGGCTCTCTTCGAAGGGCTCGTCGTGGAGCATCCCTCAAAGGACGGCGTCGCCTTGCCCGGGATGGCGGAAAAGTGGTACCCAAAGGATCCGCAGAAACCGGACGAATGGATATTCGAACTGCGTAAGGATGCTCAATGGTCAGACGGAACACCGATCACTGCGGATGATTTTATTTTCTCTTTCAGGCGAATCCTCACACCGGCACTGGCATCGGATTATTCGTTCATGCTTTATTACATCAGGGACGCAGAACCTTACCATAAATCACAACGCACTTATCTACTGTGCCGTGACATTGCCCCGTTCAAGGACAACTGGAACATAGTCAAGGGAGTGGACCTTGGTCCTAACGGAGAAGCAGAACCAGACTTTAACAAGAGGGGCATCGATCACTTAAAAACTGAAGAGCTTATAGAACTCCAAAAGGACCCGTCCTTATTTGAATGGCCAGAAAATATTTCAAAGGAAATACGAACACTGATAGTAGACAAGAACCTTGAATTTGCACAGAGCAGTAAATCACTTTGGGAACTGATTGATTTTGGAGCCAGTGCCGAAGGGCCCCACACGCTCAAAGTAATACTTAATTCACCGATCCCGTTCCTTCCCGAAATCACCAAACACTATACCTGGTTCCCGGTCCCGAGGCACGTGCTGGAAAAGTATGGGAAAGAAAAGGTCTGGGAACGTATACCCGAATGGACATATCCAGAGAACATCGTCAGTAATGGAGCCTTCATCTTAAGTTCCTGGAAATTCAATGAGCACATTGAGGTGAAGAGGAACCCCAGATACTGGGACGCCAATAATGTGGGAATTAACGGGATAAGGTACCTACCCATTTCCAACCTCTATACCGAGGACAGAATGTACTATGACGGTCAAATGCACCTCACCTACTCCTTGGCCCCCGAACTGATCAAGTATTCGAGAGAAAGATATCCTAATGAAGTCCGTAACGAACTTTACCTGGGAACTTATTTTATCCGCACCAACGTGACCCGGGAACCGTTCACTGACCCGAAGGTCCGGATCGCATTTTCCAAGGCCATGGATCAGGAAGCGCTCATTGAAAATGTTCTCAAGGGTGGACAAAAACCGGCAGGCGGCCTGGTCCCACCTTTCGGAGAGTATGAAGCAAATAATTCAGTGGGATTCGATCCGGAAGGGGCAAGAAAACTTCTGGCCGAGGCAGGCTTTCCCGGAGGAGAGGGCCTCCCGGACATTGAATTTCTAACTACGGACAAGGAAACGGCCAAGGCAATGGCGGAAGCTCTCCAGGCAATGTGGAAGCAGAACCTGGGAGCAAACGTTAAAATAAAACAAATGGAGTGGACTTCATATATCACGACCATGTTTGAAAAAAAATATGACCTTGCGGCAGGAGGATGGATCGGGGATTACTTGGATCCTCTAACTTTTCTGGACATGTGGATGAAGGATGGAGGCAATAACAGGACAGGCTGGCACAGCCCCGAATTTGAAGTTCTTCTCAAAAAAGCCGCGGACACCGGAGACCCTCAGACCCGTTACCGGATCCTCGAAGAGGCGGAAACTCTTTTATTATCCGAGAGGCCGATCCTTCCCCTTTACTGGTACACGAGAAATTATCTCATTCACCAGGACCTCAAGGGATGGAACCCACTCATACTTGATAACCATCCATACAAGTTCCTGAAACTTGAGCGGCAACAAAAATCCAAATCTGAAAAATAGATAACGCTCATGATTCGTTTTATCATTAATCGTTTGCTGCAGGGTCTTTTGGTCCTCTTCGCCCTGTACACGATCACTTTCTTTCTTGCCAAGGCGATGCCGGGCGAACCGTTCACTACTGAAAAGAATATCTCAGAAGAAGCCAAGGCGTACCAGCGTGCGCTGTACGGACTGGATAAGTCCATGCTCGAACAATACGTACGCTACCCAATTAATATCATTACTGAAGGTTCTTTCGCCGTATCGACTAGCAAAGGGCGACCGGTACGAGACATCATCGCCCAGTCCTTTCCTAACTCACTCATTTTAGGCCTCAGCGCTCTGGGGATCGCCATCTGTATCGGCGTTCCTCTCGGAGTCATCTCTGCAATGCGAAAGAACAGCTGGGTCGACTGGGGATCAATGTCAATTGCAATGATCGGCATATGTGTGCCAGCTTTCACTGTCGGCCCCCTGCTCCAGATTTACATCGCAGCACACTTACCGGGCCTCAAAGTTGCAGGATGGGGAAGCCCTATAGATATTATACTTCCCGCCCTGACCCTTGGGCTGACCACAGCTGCGTACCTTGCAAGACTGACCCGTGGAGGCATGCTTGAAATCCTTTCTCAGGATTTCATAAGAACGGCAAGGGCAAAGGGAGTCCCCTCCAATGAACTGATCACAAGGCACGCTCTTCGCGGAGGCCTGCTCCCGGCAATTGCTTTTATCGGACCTTCATTCGCCGCCCTCATCAGCGGATCATTCATCGTTGAAACAATCTTCCAGGTCCCAGGAATGGGGCAGCACTTCGTGAATGCTGTCATTGCACGGGACGAATTTTTGCTTCTCGGGGTAGCCTTATTTTTCGGTTTTCTAATTGTCATGATGAACCTGGCCGCTGACATCCTGACTGGGGTCCTGGACCCGAGGGTCCGCCTAGAATCGAATCAAAAATAAATAAGTGATTAAAATTAAAACCATGACCAATCAGATCACAGACACAGAAGCGGGGACCTCGCTCTGGAAAGATGCCTGGTTACGGATGCGCAAAAATAAGATCGCCCTTGCAAGTATCATGGTCTTCACTGTCACCTGCTTCTTCTGTTTTGTCATCGCTTGGTTCTGCAAGGATCCGAACCAGGTCAATCTGGTGAACAAGTTCAGCGGCCCCGGCTCTGAGCACTGGATAGGGACAGACGCTCTGGGACGGGACCTCTTCTCGCGAATCCTCTACGGCGGACAGGTCTCTATCCTTGTCGGGCTAATTGCAACGGCCGTTTCAGTCACTATCGGAATCATTTACGGAGCCTTGGCTGGCTTCTTCGGCGGAAAGGTAGACGCCATCATGATGCGTATCGTTGACACCCTATTCTCTATTCCTTTCCTGATGATCGTCATCGTTTTACAGGCTGTCCTCTCTGAATGGTCACGTGAGACTTCCGCATGGATTGTTACCAATTTGAATTGGGATAAAGGATTCACGGACCGCATCACAAATGTACTGCCCCTATTCTTCGCTCTCGGACTCTTAGGCTGGCTGACCTTGGCACGCATTGTCAGGGCACAGGTATTAAGCCTCAAGGAACGGGAATTTGTCGAGGCTGCCACCTCACTCGGGCTCAGCAAACTTACAGTCCTTTTTCGTCACATCATTCCAAATACTCTGGGACCAACAGTGGTCTATGCGACACTGACCGTTCCAGGATTCATCATGTACGAAGCGACCCTCTCTTATCTTGGACTAGGTGTCGAATCACCTAACAGTTCCTGGGGAATCCTCATCAAGGAAGGAGCCAATTATCTGGAAACAAATCCACAACTGCTGATCTTCCCCGGTATTATTTTCTCTATCACCCTATTTGCATTGAATTTCCTCGGGGACGGGCTCAGAGACGCTCTGGACGTGAGGGCTTCAAAAGATTAAACAGAACAAGGATAAAATGCCTCTTTTAGAAGTAAATAACCTTAGAACATACTTTCACACCCGTAACGGAATCGTGAGGGCAGTGGACGGTATTTCATTCTCTGTTGATAAAGGAAAGACCATTGGCATTGTTGGGGAATCAGGATCAGGAAAATCTGTCAGCTGTTACTCTCTTTTAGGGTTACTCCCCATGCCTCCTGGAAAGATCGAGAGTGGAGAAGCAATCTTCGATAAAAATACGGATTTACTGAGTTGCGGTGAAAAGGTTCTGCGCACTGTCAGAGGAAAAAGGATCGGAATGATTTTTCAGGACCCCATGACCTCACTTAACCCTTACATGCGGATTGCTGATCAGATCATTGAGCCGCTGCGCTTGCACATGGGAATGGACAAAAGGTCAGCTCTAGAAAAAGCTATCCATGCGTTGGATGAAGTGGGGATACCCGAACCTGATAACAGGATAACCATGTACCCTCATGAATTCTCAGGAGGGATGAGACAACGGGTAATGATAGCCATGGCCCTGATCACGAACCCGGAAATCCTAATCGCTGACGAACCGACCACAGCACTCGATGTGACTATCCAAAAACAGATCCTGGATCTGATTAAAAAACGACAAAAGGAACTAGGAACCGCGGTCATATTTATTACTCATGACTTGGCTGTCATTTCAGAAATTTGCGAGGACGTAAATATCATGTACGCGGGAAGGATCGTTGAGAAGGCAGGCGCCAATGAACTCTTTGCAAATCCAAGGCACGCGTACACGCGGTCCTTACTCAAATCGATTCCGGCAAATCAAACCAAGGGCGAAAAACTCTACACAATTCCAGGACTTCCTCCTGACACTTCTCAGATCATCCCGGGATGTGCGTTCAGGGAAAGGAACCAGATCGGCGATCAGAACAAATGCCTCACTGATTCCAGACCCGAATTCAAAGAAATAGAACCCAATCACTGGGCCCAGGACTGCCCGGGCTGCCTCTCATAAAGACTCAAAGAATGCCTTTCCTAGAAATAAAAAATATAAAAACACACTTCCAAAAGAAAAGGGGAGGCCTTTTCTCGCGTACTGTTGACACGGTCAAGGCCGTTGACGGTGTCAGCATTGCAATTGAGAAAGGGGAAATTCTTGGACTCGTTGGTGAATCCGGTTGCGGTAAATCGACCCTCTCAAGAACCATCATGCAGTTAATTCCTCCGACCCGGGGAGAAGTGATTCTGGAGAATGAAAACCTCACCAGTCTTAATGCCGAGCAGGTCCGGCAGAGACGACTGGACTTTCAAATGATTTTTCAGGACCCTTACGCATCTCTGAACCCAAGGATGACAGTCTGGTCCACCCTCAAGGAGGCCCTCACAACAAGGCACGGGAAACTCAATCACGAAGAACTTGAAAGAGCGGTCATTATGTTAATGGAGAGGGTCGGACTCGATCACAAATTCATTCGCAAGTATCCTCATGAATTCTCAGGCGGACAAAGACAGAGAATTGCAATTGCCAGGGCCCTGGCCCCCGAACCGAAACTCATCATTGCTGACGAACCGGTCTCTGCCCTTGACGTTTCCATTCAGTCTCAGATCCTGAACCTCCTCAAGGACCTGGTAAATGACCTCGGGCTGACCATGCTTTTCATCTCCCATGATCTTAGTGTTGTACGTTACATCGCTGACCGGATAGCAGTCATGTATTATGGAAAAATCGTTGAGACCGGAGAAGCCGAATCATTAATGGAAAATCCACAGCACCAATACACGAAAGAACTTCTCGAATCCGTGCCTAAGGTCCTCAGCACTGACTAATTGATTATGCGTCCATTAACAATGCACCGTTCCCTGCTCTTCGCTTTTCTACTCCTAGCAATCACAGGATCTACCCTCAAAGGACAGGGCCCAAACACAAGCAAAGTCACTAATACCCTCAAAGCTGTCTTCGATGACTGGAGCAAGGCCATGACAGAAAAGGACTTCGCTCTATGGCAGAAAAGTACAGCCAAGTTTCGACAGATCGGAATACGGAACATGATTGTTTCGCAAAAAAATAAATGGCCAGAATCACTCTTCGAAGGACCAGTGAAGCCACCCAATCTCAGTTCCATGAAAATGGCCAGGACCATGGTCAACGGGCCCACGGCTCAGCTCGTTTATTTTGGTAAGGCGGACTTCGGAATCGGAGAAGGGGTCAAGGCCCCCGAAGGACTCTTGTTCCTGATGTTCATCAAGGAAAATGATGATTGGAAATTCAGCACGTCACGCTTCATGAACCTTAATAATGCTGAAGAGATTTCTACGACCGCACAATTAGGCGACTACTCTTTCTTAGACAGCCCTCAGTTCAAACCTCCGGGCAAGGTCCCACCGATACCAAAGTTGTGCCCAGTGCCTGAAATGGTTGGTTATCTTGAGATTGTTTCAATCGGATACGAAACCAAAGTGGACGTTGCAGAAAGATCCAAGCACATGGTCATTAATAACGTGCATAAGGGACTCATTATTGGAGGCCTAAAAAAAGGTATTAACCCAATCTTTATTGAAACGCGCCCCCTAAATAAAAAGAAGGGTCAGGAATCGCGGACCCACTTTGAAATCAATGTCTACCGTGAAACGGATCAGGAAAGAAAGCCTCTCAAGCTGATTTACGGCAGTGGAGCAAAAAAAGATCCCGGTAATTTTAAAATCATCGTCCGCGGGGACGGTTAAGGACTTAGCATTGACTCAATGCTAAAAACCAGCGCCTTCACGACTCCTGAGAGTCTCTCATAATCAATTTGATCGGAAGTGTCCGTGCCCTTCTGGTAATGCGGATAACGATAAACTGAGTTGTCTGACAACTGCAGCACGGGGTAACCCTGCCCCGTTAATGAAACAAAATCCTCACTCAAATAAGCCAATGAATCCTTCGATAGGATAATCTTCCGGGCAGGCATTTCGTAATCCTCAGAGAATTTTGAATAAAAAGATTCTATAAATTTCTCCGATGACACCTCACTAACCAATGCCAGATAATTACCTTTCCCATGATAGTCTTCCTTTAATTGAGGTGGGACTCTCTGATCAGTCACCTGATCCGTATAATAACCGAGAGAATCCAAATGGATCATTCCAACTACTTGCTGGTCTATTTTCTTGCACGTTTTAGCGAGGACCGAAATGCCTGAACTTTGGGTCCCGTCTCCTACTTGAAATGTCCCCACACAAGCAACTAATCGAATGGTTCTGGAGTGTTCCGTATCAACAAAGTACCGGGCCAGAGCCAAGAGGGCTGCTACTCCTGTACCATTACAATTGGCTCCGGGACAGTCCCCTGCAGAACTGTAGCAAGTTCCTACAACGATAATTTCATCTGCCCTGTCAGTTCCAGGTGATTCCACTTCAACGTTCCGGTAATTGCCGTTCTTGCCATCAAGGAACGTTACCTTGGGACGATAACCGATATTCTCTTCACTGAGTTCTGACTCGATCCACTTTGCTGTTATCCGTGTCTTCTCCTGATCCATCGTCGGTCTTGAGCCAATATCATTAGCCTGCCTAGTCACCCAAGCCATGAGATCCTTCTCCGTGGCCCTGACCTTGGAATTTAACAATGCACGGCCCCCGTCACGGACCCGCGAAGCTGGTGACAAAAAAGAATAGCTAAGAGCGATGACCCCAAAGAGGAACAGCCCAAAAGGAAATGCAATCAAAGCAAACTTAATGACATTGGACTGCTTCATAACAGGTAAATTAAAATTATGCCCCGCTCATCGGGTCATCCTTCATGACTCCTATCGTGGCCATTGCGGCCCGGTCATAAGCCCCTGTCTCAACTAATGGTTCAGTAATTGCCTCCAACTCCTCCGAAAGCAATGTTCTCTGCTCTTCGGAACCAATGAGTCGTAAAATCTCAGAAGCGATTCTTTCAGAACTAGCATCATGTTGAATAAGTTCACGGACCAGTTCACGGCCCGCAAGTATGTTCGCCATCCCAAGAAAATTAACTGCAATCAGGCCCCTAGCTAAGTAATAAGTGAAATCTGAAACTTTATAGACCAGACAATACGGAAGTCCCAGGAACGCTGCTTCAAGAGTGGCTGTTCCTGAAGCCACTGCACCGCAACAGGCAACGGACATCAATTCATGAGATTTTCCAACACTGACCTGGCAAGGCAGGCCAGCCTCCTGTGCCATCCCTTTCATCTTTTCTGCACAGGCACGGTTAGCCGCGGATGCCGCAAAACGCATTTTAGGCATTATCTTGCTTATCTCACTGGCCGCCCCAAGGAGAAGAGGGAAAATTTTTTCCACTTCCCGGTCACGACTGCCCGGGAGAAGTGCGATGAGCTCATCGTCTCTTTTAGCATTGCCTCGAAATTCTCCCAGTGTCTCAGACAAAGGATGACCAACGAACTGGGCATCGAGTCCAGAACTCTCATAGAAAGACACTTCAAAAGGAAATAGACAAAGCATCAAATCTATTACTTTGGCCATCCTCTTCACTCGTCCACGCTTCCAGGCCCAGACCTGCGGACTAATATAATACACGATCTTCGTTTGGATTCCTCTCTTCTTGATCGCTTCAGCCAACCTCAGATTAAAGCCAGGATAATCGATCAGGACCACGAGGTCAGGAGAAACACTCTCAATCTCATTAAGGACCTCATCAAAGACCTCCTTAAAAAATCTGTACTTCTTTATGACTTCCCAGAAACCAACGACGGCCGAATCCTCTGTCCAGTTCCTAACAGATTCAGATAATGTTTCCATGCGAGGCCCCCCGATACCTGAAAATTGAACACTCTTATCACGTGAACTGATAGCCCTCATGAGGCCAGAACCATGATTGTCCCCGCTCACTTCACCCGCTACAATGTAAATCTTGCGAGACATCGGGCTAACCCTTGTTACCGGAATCAATGAGGTTAGTTATTTCGATCGCCAACTCAAGTGCCGCGGTCGCTTCGTGACCTGATACGGCAGGCTGTCGGCCCATCGAAGCGCACTCGACAAAGGATTCAAGCTCACGTTTTAGCGGTTCATCCTTCTCAACTTCGACAGGTTCCATTTTAATTTCCATACCGTCCTTCCAGTAGAACTGACCTTCCTGAGCCTGATAATCAAGTGAGAGGTAACTGTCACCCTCAAAGACACGTAATTTACGCATCTTCTCAGGAGAGATCCTACTAGCGGTAATGTTTGCAACGCAGCCAGAATCAAATCGTATGCGGGCATTGGCAATGTCTTCGCGTTCGGTCAGAACAGGCACTCCTACCGCGTCAATGCTTTGGATTTTAGACTTCACAAGATGCAGAACAATTTCCAAGTCATGAATCATTAGGTCCAGAACTACTCCGATGTCCATGGAACGGTTCGGAAACGGTGAGAGTCGGTGAACCTCGATGAATCGTGGGTCCTTGAGCCGCTCCTCAATTTCTCCGAGGACTGGATTAAAGCGTTCGATATGGCCAACTTGCAGCACACAATTCATTTCTGCAGCAAGATTCACTAGGGCCTGGGCATCGGTGGCACTGTCAGCTATCGGCTTCTCGATCAGAAGATGCTTTCCTCGTTCCAGCAAAGATTCGCCAATTGACCGGTGCGTGTTCGTGGGCGTTGCAACCGAAACAACATCGACGAGGCTCGAAAATTCCTCAATCGAACCGGCAAGTACGCCCCCATAGAGATTAACTATTTCTTCCGCAGCATCAGTATCTGTGTCAAAGACAGCGACGAGGTCAGTGGAATCAATTTCTGAATATATACGTGCATGATTTTTGCCTATTGCCCCTGTCCCGATGACACCTGCTTTAATTGTATTACTCATTATAACTTTTTATAATCTCTATTCTTCATAAGCAAAGACTGTGACTCCCTTGTCTCTGGCCCGTTCTTCTATCTGATCTTTTCCAAGGAGAAGGGTCTTTCCTGCTTCGACCACGATCGCTGAAACATTAGCCGACGCGGCAACTTCAATAGTGTCCGGTCCGATGCAGGGAACATCAAACCGAAGGTCCTGACCAGGTTTAGAAACTTTAACAACTACTGCCCCGCCACGTCCAAGTTCCCCGCCCCTCTTAATTGCAACGTTCGTCCCCTCGAAAGCTTCAACTGCAAGAACAGTCCCCTTACTTACTACTACCGTTTGTCCGATGTCCAGACGGCTCATTTCTTTTGCTATCTTATAACCGAACGCTGCTTCGTCCGGCAACCGCTTCTCTGGCTTAGGCCCACACACATGGCCCGGACCAGGCAACAAGTCATCAAGATAGCTGGTTGCAGGAATTAATTCTATTCCATGTTTGGAGAGCTCTTCACCTATACCGCAAAAAATTGACTCCGCGTTGCGTTCCTTAAGCTTTCCGAGCAGGACCAAAGTCCTCATGTCAGGACGTAAATCGAATAGATTTGTCGGCTCGATCTGCCCAACCATCACGGCTCGGGTGATTTTTTCGCTCTCAAAAAATTTTATTAATTTACCAAGCTGACCGACCCTCATCCAAGACACAGTGTCAGAAATTTCTTCAATGACGGGATCCGTTTCTCCTTCGAATGCCGCCGAAACTAGGCGTTTTATACCTGCAGAACGAGCTTCACGGGCAAATACTGCAGGATAAATTCCGTTACCAGCAATCATTCCAATGGCTTCATTATCACTCATTACTGATCAAAAAGCGCGATGATTGGAGAATGTCCAACTGAAAAAAGATTCACAAACCGCTAACCCTTACTAAAATAGGGTCCGTGAGCTCTAGTTATCAGGTCTTCGCACGTAAATATCGGCCCCTTACATTCAAGGACATCCTTGGTCAGGATCATGTTGTCCAGACCCTTTCAAATGCCATAGAAAAAAACAGGCTGGCTCATGCTTACCTCTTTGTCGGGCCAAGAGGAACAGGAAAAACATCAACTGCCAGGATCCTTGCCAAGGCACTCAACTGTGAGGGCGGTCCAAAAATAAATTTTGATCCGGATGAAACGATCTGTCAGGAAATCGCGGAAGGCCGGTGCCTGGACGTATTAGAAATTGATGGTGCAAGTAATAACGGGGTCGAGCAGGTCAGAGAACTTCGTAACAACGTTAAATTCGCTCCGTCTCACGGGAAATATAAAATCTACTACATTGATGAGGTACGCATGTTGTCTACCCCCGCCTTCAATGCACTGCTCAAGACTCTTGAGGAACCTCCCGAACATGTGAAGTTTATTTTCGCGACAACAGAAGCAACAAAAATACTACCTACAATTATTTCCCGTTGCCAGCGATTTGATTTACGAAGGATCCCGACCAGAATCATTACAGAACAACTCAACCATATAGCCGAAGAGGAAGGCATTGAGTTGGACCCGATCGCGGCCACTGCAATAGCGAAAGGAGCAGAAGGCGGGATGAGAGATGCTCAGTCGATGCTCGATCAACTCGTTGCATTCTGCGGTGAGTCCATCCATGAGTCCGATGTTTTGGAAGTCTTTGGATTCACCGGAATTGAAATCATCGCGGGTCTAGGATCCTCAATCCTAAGCAAGGAAACGGTACCAGCGCTCGAGACTATTTATGAACAATCCGAATCTGGAAAGGATCTCAGCAAGCTCCTCACTGACTTGATCAGTCATTTCCGTTCAGTTCTCGTTTATCAGGTCGATCCTTCCGGAGCCTCAAAGGAACTGGCAATAGAAATACTTAAGAGAGTAGAGAATCAATCCAAGCAAATCGATACGGACCGGTTATTGGCACTGATCGATCATTTAGCAACCGTCGAAGGGCGCATGAAGTGGGCCCCAAACAAGCGACTTCACTTAGAAGTAGCCATTATCAAAGCTATCCAAATCCTCGGTGAGACCAAACTCAGTGATGTCATTGATGCTATTGACGGTGCCATCTCCGAAATGCCTGACGAAAAGACTATACCTGTAGTAAATCAGAATTCTAAACCCACTTCCGAGCCTACTCCC
>JABSSR010000152.1 GCA_013213965.1 Verrucomicrobiales bacterium
CCGAAAACCAGCAGCAAGACCACGAAACAATCTCCACAACGCCGCATTGTAAGAAGCAGTAGCGAAAAGACACCAAACCCACCTGCTAAGCAGTCAAGAAAACGTTAATCTGTTACCTCTATTTTTTCCAAAGGCTTTAATTTTCCCGTGAATTGAAATTTAAAGTCCCCATTCACCGTTTCTGACGAACCTGTAATTGAATTAAAACCATTGAGAATCTTATAAAGATTTTCATAATCTTCTTTCGCTTGTTTTTTGCTCCTCCCTTCTCTAACGAACTCTGCTTCGTATGCAATTCTATTTGTTGAGAAAAAATGTAAAAGCTCAGAAAATTCAACGTTAAACAAAAGCCCCTTTGTAATCATTTTTATTTTTCCCTTAGCCAAAAGATAATCAATCACCGCAGCACAAAGGTCTCGCGAAGAACTCACAATGTATAGATCCCGGACACGAGCCGATGCAGGTGTAAGGGAATTCACCTCCTTAGTATCCTTGATACGCGAAACCAAAATATTTACACCATGATAAAGTTCATTTTCAGCGATCCAATCAGCTTCTTTATTAGGACTTATTTCCAATAACATCGCTTCAGAAAAATTCTTCATTACTTCCTCTGCCCCCTCTATCTTTTTGAGATCAACTATGAAACAAAATCCTGGAAGCTTAATCCCTTGTTCATTGGCACCAGCATCATTGGCCTGAGCTGATAAAAACACAATCGAATCACCAAAAAAGCCTTCATTTTGATCCTTCGATTCACCAAAAAGAAAATCACCAAGCTTTCCCTTAATTAACTCAGAACCAGGGATAATTGTAGATTTAAAAACATCTTCTCGCTTTTTGTACGATTCCGTAAAGGGTTGATAAATTGAAATTCCTCCTAGGTATCCTGATACTTTCGGCGGCTCTAAAATTTGGTGCTTCTTTTTACCCACTATAGAATTTTGAGAACTTCCCTTTGAATCAGATAAATTCCTATCCATACAAACATTTAAAAGAAGTTCATTATTGTCATAATTCAAAGTGATCCCTGCATACGAACTACGCCCTATAGTTTCGATAGCGTCTCCTAAAAATAAAGCCAACATCGGATCATCTATCTGATCAGGAATGCCAAATCTTCCATCGATCTCAGAAATCTTTTCAGTGTTAAGATAAACACTTGCCAAATGTTTATTTCCCATGGCTCCTTTCATTTTGAGAAACTTTGAATTCTTTGAAATTGGTAATGGATCATCAAAATCAACAACTTCTGATCCCTGTAAAGCAATCGCTTGCTTTAGCAATTTATTATTTGTAGCCGCCAGGATCCATTCGTCATGCAAAGCAAAAAATGTTGCATTTTCTTTTTTACCTCGGGTCCGATAAGCAAATACTCCCACTCCAAAATCTTTCCTGCCTATGCGTTTTATTCCTAAACGTATTAAAGGAGCAAAACGGATACGGTTCTTAAGCCAACGGCTCGACTCTGATGGTTTTATTAATAAAACTACTTCAGGATCATCGGAATCCTCATCAGATGGATACGCCGCAATGGCCATTCTCCCACTCAGCAATCTGTCATTTAATTTCCATATATTGGTCCGAAGAATAAGTTCAAGAACTCGACGCGTGGATGCAACTTCTCT
Source organism: Verrucomicrobiales bacterium (assembly GCA_013213965.1). GTDB lineage: Bacteria > Verrucomicrobiota > Verrucomicrobiia > Verrucomicrobiales > DEV007 > EC70. The sequence goes on from JABSSR010000152.1 coordinate 1,629, forward strand.
AAAAAAATGGCTCGATTTAATATCTTCAAGATCACCACTGGAAAGTAGCGATTGAAGCACTTCTGATTGCTTAACATCTTTTAGAAATTTTGAAAAACCTATCGTTTCAAAGAACAGTAAAGCTTCATTGGGCATTAGGCCCGACAATGAATCATCCTGAGATTGTTGGTCAGCATTGACTTGAACAATTGGAAGAGCTAATAAATAACAGAAAGTAGCGATCAGTTTCGCCATGATTGGTTATTAAAGATAATTCCTTCAAATAATCCAATATTATTGGAAATGTTTTTATCGAATCAATTGTTCTCTTACGAAACATTAATGTTTCCCGAAATCTGACTCCACTTAATCGATCCAGAATGTCCGGCAACGGAAACTACCTCTCAAATCATAGCGCTTTATTAGTAAATGGGCATACTTTCTCTGGTCTAAGACAAATTAAAGATAATACCCATACAAAAGGCATTCTTTATTCCGGTGTAACAAGAAAGGATTGAGCTCTTCTTAATGCCTTCGAAAATAATATACTTGAACACTATATCGATCGTATTTGCGATTTCTTGTAACAAATTTCACCCCATAGCTTCACTTGCATATTTTTTACCAAGCATTTAGTTAGAAAAGTGAACGAAAAGAAACAGCTTTTAGAAAGCAAAATTCAAGAGTCCATCGAAAATCCACAAAACATGGGTGAAATGATTAATGCTGACGCAGTGGGTACTGTAGGCAGCCCAAATGAAATCCCAGAGACAACAAATAAAGACGCATCCGCTCTCTCAAAAAGCTTCGTGCAAGGAGGTGCGGTTTCTGGTAAGATTAAAGTAATCCCAATAACAAATATGGAAGGGAATAAATCATGAGCGAAGTAACTCCAAATGGTGGGGAATTAGAATTGTCACGCGAAGTAGAAGCTATTCAAATACCGAGCGGCGATACATTCAAATTACCGGCAGGAACCAAAGTCATACTTACCCAGTCACTCGGCGGAACCTACACGGTCGCAACGGATCAAGGATTAGCTAGAATTTCAGAACAATATTCGGACGCCTTAGGTCTGGAAGAACAAAAAAATGAGCAACCGGCAACTGAAAAAGTAAATTCAGAAATTGATGTAAGTGATGATGATTATAAATCTGCTGTATGGGAACAGCTCCGTACGGTATTTGACCCTGAAATTCCTGTAAATATTGTCGACTTAGGACTCATATACGATTGCACTGTTATTGAAGAGGATGACACAAAACAAGCGAGTGTGAAAATGACACTCACTGCACCAGGATGCGGAATGGGACCAACGATCGCTGCTGATGCAGAAAATAAGATCAATAATATTAAGGGTATAGACGGTGCAAAAGTTGAACTGGTATGGGATCCCCCATGGACACAAGACATGATCTCTGAAGAAGGAAAGATGAAACTAGGCATGATTTAGACTAGCCTAAACTTTTAAGCCATTTTTCTTAATAAAAATGGCTTGCGAGTATCCAGAAATCCTATAAATTCCCTGCCCGCTCAAATGATCGGAATCATTTTTAATTAATTTTATACGCCATGTCTCAACACCGCAGTCTTAAAGGTTCTTCTACCGTTGGTGCAAAACGAAACGTATTGAAACGCTTTGAGCGTGTTAAGCTACTTAAAGCCAGTGGGAAATGGAAAGATTCCAATAGTCCAATTGGACTCCCAAAAACCAAGCCCTTAGATTAAATCCCCCTAACCGGTAATAATCACCGGTCCATTATTCTTTGTCATCCTCAGGCGCTCAAAAGCTCCGAATTAATCGCTTCCTAGCAGATTGCGGATTAGGTTCAAGGCGCTCATGTGAAGTGATTGTAACGGAGGGTAGAGTAATCATTAATGGTGAAGTTTGCACCTCCCTTTCAACTAGGGTAGGACCCGAAGATGAGGTAGAAGTAGATGGTCAAATACTTAAGCCTCAAAACGAGCCAATAAATATACTTCTATACAAGCCCAGAGGTTACATATGCTCAAGGGATGATCCACAAGGAAGATCTACAATCTTTGAACTACTTCCCAAATACTTACAGATCCAGAGAAATATTCATTATGCAGGACGACTGGACCTTGATAGTGAAGGCCTAATTGTATTAACAAATTTAGGGAATATTTCTCAAAAGTTATCTCATCCAAAAGCAAAAATAGAAAAAGAATATCTCGTCTCAGTCTCCTCCCCATTTCAAGAAATTCATAAAGAACAAATGTTACACGGCATAGAAATAGATTCGGGATTTGTCCGAGCCATATCGGTCGAAAAAGTATCAAAAAGAAATATTGCGATCACTTTAGAGCAAGGACTTAAGCGCCAAATTCGCTACATGCTCATGGCTTTAAATTATCGAGTGACACGACTGATTCGAGTCAGGATCGGCAATCTGGTTGACACCTCTCTCAAACCTGGATCTTGGCGTTTTATTGGTAAAAAGGATCTTAATAAATTATTCAGTAAAACAAAGGATTGAGAACAATTCATTTGATCGCTAATTTACCTTAATAATAACACTGGTTAAAAAATCATGACCAAAAAAATAGAATCTTATCTCACTGAAAATCGGGTTATTAAACCCACAAAAGAATTTTCAAAACGTGCTCGCATCAGCAGTCTTGCCCAATACAAGAGAATATATAAAGAGTCAATTCAGTCTCCCTCTAAGTTTTGGTCACGAGAAGCTAAGGAACTACAATGGCAAAAAAAATGGTCCAAGGTTCTTCAATGGGAACCTCCTTTTGCTAAATGGTTTGTAGGTGGGAAAATAAATGCCTCGGAAAATTGTTTGGACAGGCATCTTTCCGGTCCACGTAAAAACAAAGCTGCAATTATTTGGGAAGGTGAACCCGGGGAAACGCGAACCATAACATACGCACAACTGCATCGTGAAGTCTGTAAATTTGCAAACGTCCTTAAGAGTCAAGGCATCAAAAAACGTGACCGCGTAATTATTTATATGCCAATGGTTCCAGAAGCTGCAATTGCAATGCTTGCTTGTGCTAGAATAGGAGCTGTTCATTCTGTTGTTTTTGGCGGCTTCTCAGCTACTAGCATCTTAGATCGTGTAGAGGATTCCGGCGCAAGTGCAATCATAACAGCAGATGGCGGGTGGAGACGAGGCAAGGTAATCCCTCTCAAAGAAAATGTGGATGAAGCTTTAAAAAAATCGAAACTAGTTAAGAAAGTAATTGTTTTGGAGCGGTGTAAAAATGGAGTGAAAATGAAGCGTGGCCGCGACATTTGGTGGCACAAAGCAATGGAAAATGCGTCAGTCGATTGCCCACCAGCACAACTCGATAGTGAGCATCCACTTTATATTCTTTATACCAGTGGATCTACCGGAAAACCAAAAGGTATCCTACATACTACTGGCGGGTACTTAACAGGAACCTATTCAACTACCAAATACATTTTTGATATACGTGACGATGATGTTTATTGGTGCACTGCAGATGTTGGATGGGTTACCGGACACAGCTATATTGTTTATGGGCCATTACTGAACGGGGCAACTTGCCTAATGTATGAAGGTGCACCAAACTTTCCAGACTTTGCTAGGTTCTGGGACATTGTCGAACGACACGGAGTTACAATTTTTTATACTGCCCCAACTGCGATCAGAGCATTCATCAAAGCAGGAGACCATTTGCCTGAAGCCCACGATCTAAGCTCTTTACGATTACTAGGATCTGTCGGTGAACCCATCAATCCAGAAGCTTGGATGTGGTACCATGAAAAAATAGGTGGTGGTAAGTGCCCAATCGTAGATACTTGGTGGCAAACAGAAACCGGGGCAATCATGATTAGCCCTTTGCCAGGAGCAACACCAACCAAACCTGGAACAGCAACTCTGCCTTTCTTTGGCGTCGACGCAGCAATATTAGATGAAACAGGGAAAGAATGCAAAGCTAACGAAGGTGGGAGATTAGTAATAAGGAAGCCCTGGCCTTCCATGCTAAGAACAATTTACGGAGACAAACGCAGATATAAGAAAACTTATTGGGATGATTATGAAGGAATATACACTGCTGGTGATGGCGCACGCAGAGACAGTGATGGTAATTTCTGGATCGTCGGCAGACTCGATGATGTCCTCAACGTCTCAGGCCACCGGCTCGGAACTGCGGAAGTTGAAAGCGCTTTAGTCTCTCACCCATCAATCGCAGAAGCTGCCGTCGTAGGAAGACCTGATGAAATAAAAGGACAAGGAGTCGTAGCGTTCGTTACCGTCAAAGAAGGCATCAAACACGGCACCAAACTAACGGCAGCGCTTCGTAACCATGTCAGTAAAGAAATAGGGCCGATCGCAAAACCGGATGATATTCGATTCACTAGCGCTTTACCTAAAACTCGTAGCGGAAAAATAATGCGACGCTTGCTTAAAGAAATCTGCGCTGGAGGTGAAATAAGTGGAGATACTACAACATTGGAAGACTTCAAAGTCATTGCCAGCCTCCAAAAAAGCAATTAGCATCTTCATGTTACGGGTCCCGTAAGTCAAAAAGTCACTACAAAAATGACGCTTCAAATCTAATAACAAAGCGTAAAAAATGACTTCTATTGGATTTATTGTAAGACGATTACTCAAATCCATTGGGCTTTGTGATAAACAAACACACAACATAACGGCTTCCCGATTAGCTCACCTTCTTAGTGAGAAAGAGGAGTCGCTTGGTTTTAGCTCATGGGAAGACACTAATGAAATATTGCAGCTCTCAGAAAACTATTGGGAATTGAAAGAATTATTTCATGAGCAAGAAAATCTTGAAATGGACGCTCAAAAAATCAAGGAGCAGAACGATCATTTAACCCATAAGGCAAATGAATTGGAAACAGATTCGGAGTCCTCTCTATTTTCTGTTAGCACAGAAAAAAATAATCTAATTCAAAAATCCATTGAACTGAATAATGAAATTAAGTCCGAAGAAGAGCATTGCGAAACAACCAAAAAGAGATTCATAGCATTGAATAGAAATTTGCATAAATCCGAAACTCAAAACAATATTGAGAATCTGAAAGATGAGTACACGCTTGGTAAGCAAAGAATTGGAAAATTGAAACTACAAATTAAAGAAAACGATCTAAGGATTGAAAGAGCAGAAAGAAAAATTAAAGATCTTAAAATTAATACTCGAGACGAAATATCGGCGGCCATGAATAAAGTCACCAAATCATCTAAATTAGTAGCGGATTATTCTGCGAAAGTCGGCGCTATTGAAACTGCAAAAAAAGAAATTTGTATGAAAATTGGTTCCTTCTTATCAAATGATGAAAATAGTAATAATCCCCAAATTATAGCAGTTTTAAATAAGAACAAACTCCTCATGGATAAAATAAAAGATCTAAAAAAATCAATTACGTTCCATAAAATTCTAGGAAAATAATTATTTTTATATGTAATTTTACATATCATTGTTGTGAAATAATCAGGAACCCTTCATTATTGAGGATATCAAAAAGAAAAAATTGCCCGAAAAATCAAACACCTAATTATGAATATACGAACTCTTACAGCCTTAATTCCTGTCAGCATACTGGCCGCAGCAATGGCGGTATCAAATGCTCAGAAAAATAAAAAACAATCAAACGCCGAAAAGATAGCCGCCAACTTACCCAAAACGGCTCCTGCTAAACCTGCCAAGGCCCGCAAAGTTCTCGTCTTCTCAAAAACTGCCGGATTCAGGCATGGATCTATCCCGACAGGAGTAGAATCCATGAAACAAATGGGTAAATCGACAGGCGCATTTGAAGTAACGGCAACTGAAGATGATTCTTTCTTTGAGCCAGAAAAATTAAAAGAATTTGATGCGGTAATCTTCCTAAATACGACTGGAGAAGTATTTAAATCTAAAGAAGAAGGACGAGAAGACAGGCTGAAAAAAAGCTTAGTCGATTTTATTAAATCAGGGAAAGGGCTAATCGGAACACATTCAGCTACCGACACATATAAGAAGTGGAAAGATTACAATGACATGATGGGCGGAGCATTCGCCGGGCATCCTTGGCACACTAAAATAAGAGTTAAAAATCTTGAACCAAATCACCCGCTCAATGCCGCATTTGCGGGTAAAGATTTTGAAATCGCTGACGAAATTTATCAATTCCGTAAAGACACTGCTTCCGCAGACGAGCGACGCATGCTGCTTAGCCTTTCTGGTGAAATTGTGGATAAGGGAAGAGGCAACAGCGGTAAGGAAGGATTATATCCAATTGCCTGGCTCGATAAATATGGTGAAGGTAGAATATTCTACTGCTCACTTGGACACAGAGATGAAATTTACTGGAACCCTGATGTTCTCAAACACTATCTAGCAGGAATACAATACGCTATAGGAGATCTTGATGCTGATGCAGCACCAAAAAAGATTACTACAAATGGCTTCTTAAAAGGAACAAGAAATATAGTTTCTAAATAATTAAAGCATAATCGATTACAGTCTAATGGGCCGGTATCCTTGAAAAAAGGAACCGGCCCATTGCTTTAAATTTATAATAAAATCTTTAATAACATGCTCGACATTTGATTAGAGAACCTAGTTAACTCTTATAATCAAAAATAAAAAATCAATGAGTATATTAAACACTATTGCAACCGCTACCGTTATCCTTATCACCTCCAGTATTTTATCTGCCGAGGAATCCAAAGAACCAGCACCAAAAGCTGAGCCTAAAATGACTTCGCCTAAAGGTGCAAAGGCCTATATTATTTTCCCTAAAGATGGCAAAATAGTAAAAAAGAAATTTCTAGTTAGGTTCGGCCTAAAGAAAATGGGAATTGCTCCAGCAGGAATAAAGTTTCCCAACACGGGACACCATCATTTAATTATCGATGGAACTAAATTTGAGACAAATCTGCCACTTCCCATGTCAGAAACACTCAAACATTTCGGAGCAGGCCAGACAGAAACAATCCTTGAGCTTAAACCAGGAAAACACACTTTAAAGTTGGTCTTTGCTGACCACCTACACAGAGTTCATGAACCTCCGGTAATTTCAGAAGAAATAACAATTACAGTTAAAGAATAACTCTTCGGATTTATTAAATACAAGTTCGCCACTGCGGTCTTCTTTCTACTATTCATGGCTTTAGCGGTAAACTTA
>JABSSR010000153.1 GCA_013213965.1 Verrucomicrobiales bacterium
TGTAGGAGGAGCCGTTAGTGCTTCATTAGCAGCCTTTCCCCATAACGTTTCTGTACTCTTGAAAATTCCGGCCAGAGCGTAGTAATCCTTAGACGATATTGGATCATGCTTATGGTCATGACACCGAGCACAGGAAACACTCATTCCCAGCAAGGCTGTAGTTACAACATTTATCTGGTCATCCACCACATCCATAGCAAAGTTTTCATTCATTGCCTTAGCCGGCTTAGCTCCAATGGCAAGAAATCCGGTAGCAATAAGGTTCCGGTTCCGCTCTTCCACCTCATCTACAGACAATAAGTCTCCAGCGATCTGCTCCTTAATAAATCGATCATAGGGAACGTCACGGTTAAAAGAATCTATTACATAATCTCTAAATCTCCATGCATGAGGAAATGTCGCATTACGCCCCAATCCATCATTGCCATTCGATTCACCATAACGAGCAATATCTAACCAATGCCTCCCCCATCGCTCCCCAAAATGCTGCGATGACAGTAACTCATCCACCAGAGCCGAAACGGCTTCATCCGAGTCACGCTTATAATCTAAGGCAAAAGTATTTATCTCTTCCATTGAAGGCGCGAGGCCAATCAGATCATAGTACAAACGTCTTATCAGAGTCCGCGGCAAAGCGGCGTTAGCTGGCAGTAATTTTTTGGATTCTAATTTGTGCAAAATAAAACGATCTATCCTATCACGCGGCCACTCCAAGTCATTTACCTCGGGTAAGGATCGCTCACTGACTGGTTCCAATGACCACAACTGTTCTTTTAGTTTAGGATTTACGATCTTTCCTGCCCGTGGATCAGGGGCACCCATTTTAACCCATTCAACGAAGTCCTGAATCACACCTTCGGGAAGCGACCCCTTATCCTTCGGAGGCATCGCGAGATCTTCATTCCCCCTTATAGCACGAATCAGGAGGCTGTCTTGAGGGTTTCCTTTGACTAATGCCGGACCAGACTCACCGCCTCTCAAAATATCCTCACGAAACTCAAGTGAAAGATTCCCTCCAAGTTCGTTGGACTCAGAAGAATGGCATTCGTAACAATATTTAACCAAGGCCGGGCGGATTTTGCTCTCAAAAAAAATCACGCCATCTCCAATGGCTAACTCATAAGGAAATGAAATCAGAACCAAAAGCCCTGTCCATTTTGTTATGATGCGTGTGGAATTCATGCACTTATTCTTCTTCCAATCTGAAGCTATCCCATTACCTAATTTATAACAAGAACATGTATAATCACCGACTAAAACAAAGGCCTCTCCCTAGAAATTTATTTTTCCTTTTTCGTCCCTGCCATCGGGGCAGTTTCAAAAAACTTCCCACCATCAATGAGACGTGGGTCATTTGTTGATGAAAGCTCCCCCATCAATTGATCTCGCAACTTATTAACCTGATCTTTATACTTTAAATCAGCGGCCACATTCGTCATCTGATGAGGATCCTTTCTGAGATCATATAACTCCTCACGGGGCCTTTTCCCGTACGCATGATCGAAGAAAAATTTCACCTTTGGATCTTTACGATTACTTACAATCCAAGCCTTTGTAGGACCAGCGTCTTCATCAGGTATCGTTACAAATGTATTATTCGTCAATTGATTCACATCGGCTTCCTTTGCTCCATCCAAACCATAATGGTCTCCTAGTGGATACCTCTCCGGCTTAAAGTTAATAACAAAAAGAAAATCTTTTGTTCGTAACGCCCGCTGCGGGTATGGCAACTCTCCTGCACGTGCCCTAGCAACGTGCCTCTCCCTTCCGATCAAGACATGATCTCTGGATTCATCAACGAGCCCTTGCTTATCTGATTTCAGGGTAGGCCAGATAGACTTACTGGTCATGACTTTAGGTCTTTCAACTCCACCAATTTCAAGGAAAGTGGCAGCTAGATCCGGCAAGCTCACAAAATCATCTACAACGCGCCCACCTTTGACACCTGGACCGGAAACTGAAAGAGCAACCCTAGTTCCAAAATCGTATAAGTTACATTTTCCATGAGGAAATCCAGCCGGACCATGATCACCCGAAATAACAATTAATGTATTATCGAATTCACCTGCCTCTTTCAGTTCAGATACGAGCACTCCCAAAGCCATGTCAAAAGCACAGACCTCTCCCAAATAATCTGCAAAGTCCTGACGAATTTCAGGGACATCAGGAAGGAAAGGAGGAAGCTTTCCCTTTAATGAATCCGGATCAATATTCCACAACTTTTTGCCTGAACCTTTGATCCATTTCCTGTGAACATTTGTTGGTCCAAACCAATAAGCAAATGGTTTCCTCTTTGCTTTTTTTGCCAACATATCACGAAAGTTAGAACGGACCTGATCCTTTAAAGAATCCTTAGCTTCAATCAGACTCTTACCCTTCGACATTAATTTAGTAACGGTCTGAGAAAAACCATTGAAGCTTGATCCATTCTTGTGAAAAGAATTTTGACTTCCACCATAGGGCGCATCACGAGGCGTTCCCGGTGACCAGACCTTCCATGTAAAACCAATGTGATATCCGCTCTGTTCTAAAAGTAGTGGCCATGAAGGTATCGAAGAATCCCAAACTGCACCCTGCAAAATAGCCCCTCTCCTTGTCCTCCAGAAATGTTGCCCTGAAAGAATAGAGCTTCGGCAAGGAGTGCATGAAGGAGCATTAACAAAAGCATTATTAAATAATACACCGGCCTGTGAAAGGGCATCAAAGTTTGGTGTATTAATGGCATCATTCTCGGTTCCTTCACCATCAGTTTTCGCATAAGCGGAAGCGTGCCTGCCCCAGTCATCTGCAAAAGCAAACAAAATATTAGGACGCTCCAAAGCAAGGGATGAAGACAAGAAGATCCTCATCACTATTAACCAAACAAAAAATATTATCTTATTCATGAGGGATTTGATTTTCATTTTGTTTTAAAATTCGGTCTAGCATATTAGCATGATTTATAATCACTGCCTTATGATCAGTATTCGAAGCAAGATTCACCCATTCTTTTGGATCTTTCAGATGATCATAAAGTTCTTCAGACCCATCTGCATATCTGATGTATCGAAATCTCTCACTGCGTACCGAATGATTGCCCTCTTTAAAAGTAGTGAGTGCCGGAAAAGTCCATTCTGCATCTGGATCATCAAGTAAGGACTTAACACTAATCCCTTCTAGACCCTGTAACTTAGGCAATCCACAAAGCTCATTAAGTGTAGGAAAAAGACTAAGCAATTCAACGGGACGTGAACAACGGCCACCTTTGATTCCTCCGGGCACAGAAATGATCAGTGGAACCTTCGTTGATCGCTCCCACAATGATCGCTTGGCCCAACTTTGCTTTTCACCAAGATGGAAACCATGATCAGAGAACAGGACTATGATTGTATTCTTCGAATAGGGGCTAGCATCAAGAGCATCCAGTAACCGTCCAACCTGATGATCCGTGTAGGTAACACAAGCATGGTAAGCCTGTATCGCTTCAATCCACTTTCCAGACTCAACGAACCACTCATGCTTAGGAGGCGTTGGGTTGGCGATCAACTGAATAGCTGCATTGGGCAGGTCATCTCTATCCTTATTATTAACTTCAGGTAATTTAAATTCAGAGATCGGTCTAGAATTAAAATATTTAACTGGCGCAAAAAGAGGCACGTGAGGTCTGTAGAAGCCGACCGCCAAGAAAAAAGGCTTGGTGAATTCTTTTTTTAGCTGATCAATGGCCCAGCTTGCGTCCTTGTAATCACTATGTTTTTCCTCACTATAATTCTGAGGTCCAAAGTCCCAAAGTTTAGTTGGACTTGGAACGTTCTTTTGAACCTTCTTATCAAGGCCTGACATTTGTCCAGGCCTAGGCCCATATCGCTTGAATGACAACTCATCTACTCTGGAACCATGAAATATTTTTCCTGTCGCGAGTGTCTCGTAATCAAACTTTCCAAAGTACTGAGTTAGCGTGATAGAGTTCTTATTTTTAGGAACATTACGAAACCATGGTCTATTAAGATAAATACCCGTAGTTGAAGGCCTCAACCCAAGCATCAAACTCGTCCTAGAAGGATTACAGATTGGAGCCTGGCAATGAGCATTCGTGAACAGGACACCCCTTGAGGCTAACCGATCAATGTTTGGAGTCCTTGCTTGAGAATTAGTCTTAAGACACCCCACCCAGTCATTAAGATCATCAATAGCAATAAACAAAACGTTATGCCTGCCGTTATCAGGTTTCGAATGGACTTGCTGCAAAGAAAAGCAAAAGAAGAAAAGCGGCGTTAGCAGAAGACCTCTCAATTTAAACCTCATCTTCATGAAAAAAACCCTTAATGACATTCTCATGATTTGAGATCAAGACAAATAAGTTTCCTCGAATCCCTTATAAGCAATTTCCCATTCGAGTATGCAGGATGACACCAGTTCTTGCCGCAGACTTGCACTCGAGCAGTTTCTTTATAGGAGCTAGGATCATCTTCAAATAAAATTAGTTCACCCATATCATTTAACATCATTACTTGATCCTTTAGTCCAATGAACGCCGCAAAAGCCTGGCCTGCACTGGTCTTTACGTTTCCGTCCTTGGACCAAGCTAATTTTCCAGTCTTTGCATCTATGCACAGGACTTGTTTTTTTGCCAATAAATACAAATTATCACCTATACATATCGGACTAGCAAAATTAGGAGCCATGTCCTTGCCTAACTTCCAAGACTCCTCAGCAATCAAACCCTCACCCTTCGCAGTGATCCGCACAGCGATCAATCCAATTTCATGAGAACCTACAATGACCATGTCTTTGTGAATTGTAGGAGCTACGACGTGCCGCCCATAGCTAGTTGATAAAGGCACTCTCCATAAAAGTTTTCCATCGACTCTGTCAACACCAACCAAGCCCTTTACGGTAAAACA
>JABSSR010000154.1 GCA_013213965.1 Verrucomicrobiales bacterium
GAGCCTTACCTCTATAAAGAAGCGAATCCCCTGCCCCGACGTATGTATGACAGCCTTCTCTTTTCCCCATTTTTGTTGTGAGTATTTCTCCAGTGACTAGATCATATCCGTTAGGTTGTAAGTACAGTTTATCTTTTGTCACTACGGGGTGCTGCATATGACCACTGTGGTGGTCATCGGCCCAATTACTGGACTTCGACCAGATCGGTTCTCCATTACTTGTCTTGAAGGTATAAATATGGAACTTAGAATTGGAGGCAGTAAGAATTAACCTGTCTTTAGTGGCTTGAAGATAAAATGTAACAAGGCCGTCCTCTGTATCGAGTGGTTTTTCCCAGATAACCTTCCCGCTATCAGTGTCAATGCACACTAGGAATTGATCAAGCCATAGGGATTCGTGTGAGATTCTTCTGTTCTCTTGGTTCTTAATTTCGGGGTTTCTGGTTTCAACGAAATACAAATATTGATCAGCGCATGAAATTGTAGGATTCAGAATGACTCCATTCTCATAGCGCCAGGATTGAACAGCTTGAGCCTCTTTGAGTGAATAACTAAATATGAAGTCACTGCAGACTTGTTGAGTTCCTACATCACCTCCCTTCCCGTCATACCACATTTTACCAGACCAGAAGCTCTTATATGATGAATCCTTTCGTGTTCCGCTACCAATTAAACTATCACCTATTTTGCCAATGTATCCCCATTCATAATCATGTTGTGATGACTTATCTTTAATTGTTTTGACGGTTTGGATTCTTTGACCGGACTCTGCATTAAAGATCCAGGCCATGTCATTAACGGCAACATAAAGTTGCTCGTCGTCAGCGCACCAATTACCACAATCACGTGGTATATTTACTCTTCTTAAATCTGGTGCCTCTATGCTCCAAAGAACTGATCCGTTATGCGCGTCTAGTGCGACTAGCCTATTCATTCCCTGATGAAATAATCTTCCACCAGCAGAGAGCGGGGCCGGCATTCGAGGGTTGCGGTCAATGCCAAAGTCAGCGCCGGGACGTCCGACCCATTGAATTGTGAATTCATGAGTGCCAGTGGCTCCGGCAAGTGTTTCTTTGGTCGATGTGGTATTTCCTGCGTTACCATATTGGTGCGTCCAGTCACCGGAACCGGGGAGTTTTGGTCGGGCATAAATCCTGTCATTCTCAGAAAGGAAAATGGCCCTTCCTCTTCCAGGGACAAGTACGCGGCGAATTTCATCGTCCTCCACACGGTCAACCGATACGACTAGATTTATCATGCAACTTGTTAGCGGTATAGCGCCTTCGAGCGTGTCTGATCTCAATACATTCACGCGCGAGCCTTGGACTCCTGCCTGATAGAGCTGATCCCTTAATATCCTAATTTTTGAGGGATCATTTTGTAGTGAAATTACTGAAAAATTACTCTCACGTGCCAGCTCAACTAGAAGCTCGGCATCAGTTGATCCAATGACTAAGCAATAGCCATTAACAACGCCTGCACCTTTGATGATTCGTTCTGCTTTTTCTTTAAGTTTAGCGTTCTCCTTTGCCGGCACTTTAGGCACTGAAAAGTTCAGATTGGTATTAAATTCGTATGTAGGTCCAGACCGTCCCCTCCCAGACTCAACTAATTTATAAAAATACTCCGTATCAGGTTCAAGATTGGGTAAGATGGCAAAATACTGGTCGTTCTTTTTTTGTGCCTTTATGTTATTGCCTAGTCTGCGAGACGTTCCAAAGTGCACGGACATTGTTTTAACAGATGAAGACGACCATGTAATTTGAGCCTCTTCCTTTGAAACAAACCGTAGTGATGGTTGAACTGACAACTTTATTGGAGTTAAACCTAATTTATTTGATGCGGTTAGGATCGATGATGGATTAATTGCACGACTATAGATATTAACGGTTTCTATTGTGCCGTTCATTGGATAATTCTCATCATTATCCTTGTAAATACCGACAGTGTAATATGCCGATTCTGGATACGCTATTGGTCCTGACGCGTTAGCCTGTCCTGAAAGATTCCCATTGACGTAAATCTTAACATTAGAGCCATCATACGTGCCAGTGATATGGTATTTCCTGCCACTTTCAAATTTGGTCTTAGATGTAGCCTGAATCAATGCGCCGCCATTGGAGATCCAGAATAAAAATGAGTCTTCATTATAACCTAGGATCCAGCCTCTTTCATAAGAACCATTGTCCTGAGCATAACCAACTATAGATCCCCATTGTTGACCCTCATTGATAGTGACGACAGCTTCGGCCGTGATTTGATTTTTAGGAAGTGAAGATGGCGAGACTGAATTGTTAAATAAACCATACTTGCCTGTGAGGATCAACTCGTCAGATGAACCGAACTGTGGAGTTGAATTAACTTCAAATTTTATCCTCTTAGACTGATCTACGATACTATTTTTGTTCCAATTACTTTTCGTGAATTTCCAAGAATGAACTAGTGAATTGGTTTTTATATTTTCTTGTGAAATTAATACAGCTACGCCGAGAAAAAGGAAAAATGAAGTCAGCGATAGTTTAGTCAATTTCACTTAACAAAAATAAACACCTTTGCCTTAAGACTAAACAATAATCACCAGTTATTAGTCTTTTATTACACTTAGTTGAATTACTGAAATAGGGAGTAATACTCTAAGGGATCAAGGAAACCATTCCTCTGAAATAAATGTTTTCGGTAAACTCTTTAGTCTTGCCTGCTAAATAACTGATCGTTTCAGTGCCATTA
>JABSSR010000155.1 GCA_013213965.1 Verrucomicrobiales bacterium
GGTAATGAAGATGACTGTAGCGATTAGAAGAAATGATAATGTGGTAAATTTGATTAATTTTATTTTTGTAATTTTGGAGTCGACCTGATCTTCAACTGTATTAGTTTCATCCCAGTTCACTATTTGAGATTGAGTCACTGCATATTCATGAGCCAGTTCTTGCTGTTTCTTTGCAAATTCTTGATCAAAGTCCAGATCAGTTGTTTTTGTGAATTTGGCAAAGTCAGGTGTATGGTTCTCATCAGTTTTTCCACTCTCTCCCACATTACCTTGGATGAGTTCAGGAAGGTCAAGGTTGAGGCCCGTCTTTTCGTTACCAGCCATCTCTGTTCCAGTGTCATCGAGTGCTACTCCTGTGATGTTTTTTCCAGAAGCATCATCTTTGATTAGGTCTTGAAGAACGATCTCTAGTTCAGGTTCTTGTTTGTCAGGAAGTTCCGAAATAGATGAAGAACTAGGCGCTATAGAATCTTCAATATTTTCAATGATCGTTTTGCATTGAGAGCAAATAATTTCCCTTACTTGATCAGTGCTGATGTCCAAAGGCATTCGGTGTCCACAATGAGGACATTTAATGTCTCTTGGATCTTCTGGGTTCATTCAAGCGGAAGAGGTGTAATGGAAAATTAAGATAAGAGATTTTTTATGTGTTATCGATTTAAATTTTAATCTATATCAGGAATTTTTAGTGGTTCCGGAGGTGTGATTTGAATTGGTTGCTCTCCACTCCCAAGTATGTTGGGCGTGACAGGAGTGGCCTTGAGCGGGGTTTCCTTTTCATCTACTGGCCGGGCCTTGAGTACTGGTTCTAATGATGAGTATGGATCTGTTTTGCCTATTACGGTTGGTGAACTTAAAAATACAGCATCGATAGAACTGACAATTTGTGGACGATTAGTTGAATTTGTTAAGTCATTAATGATGGGTTTTCGAATCTGTTCGTTCCCATTGGCGTGGTATTGGCAATAAGAATGGAAGTCAGATCCTTTGTGGATAATTTCTTTGTATGTGGTCCTTATAATCTTTCTTGTTCCTTCTGCTTCTCCAACCATCTCTTCGTAACATGTATCGGTTGCTCTGAGTCCCGACTTCTTACATATTTCAATTGTTAGTACGTCACTTGGTTGTTTGATAGGTTTGGAGGGAAAAGATTTTAGAGATGTATTCATTGTATCAACCCAGACCGGCATAATTGTGTCTTTACTAAATGCTCCACGATATATTGTTTTAGGTTTGTCAAATCCGGCCCAGACTCCACACGTTACAGCGCTGTTGTATCCTATGAACCAGTGATCTGTAAAATTGTAGGCTGTACCAGTTTTTCCTGCTGCATGTTCATCTCGTAGCCCATGCTTCCCAAAGGCTTCCCTGCCGGTTCCCTTACTGAGGGAATCTTTTAAGCAACTGTGAACCTGATAAGCTGTCGCTCTATTAATTACTCTGTTCTGACCATCGTTCTTGGACTTGAATATCGTTTCTCCTTTAGGAGAAATGATAGAGGAAATGATGTGCATATTGTTTGCTGTTTGTCCACCGTTAGGGAAGATGGTAAAGGCCCGACAAACTTCATATAGATTGGTTGAACTACTGCCTAGAAGAGTCTTGTCATATTCATCCATAGGCGATCTAATGCCTGCCTTTTGCACGAGATCTACTACTTTAGTGCGTCCGATTTTTTTTCCTATTCTTACTGTTGCGGAATTCTTTGATTCAACAAGCGCTTCCCTTGCAGTGATGGTTCCCTTATAGGTTACAGTATCCGATTCACTTCCCCATTCCCCAAGAATTCCCGTAGATCCGCCAATTGCAACGCTCCGATTATCGATGGGGGAATCTTTAATTATTGATCCCGGAAAGTAATTTTCTGAGAATGCGGCAGCATATACAAATGGCTTGAAGGCTGTTCCTGTAGGTCTTTTTGACTGTAATGCTCGATTGAACTGACTGTGTTTAAAGTTACGGCCTCCGACAAGAGCAACGATGCCACCCGTTGCATTCTCAATCATTATGACAGCTCCTTGCAAGTAATCAGGTGTTTGTATTTTCTTTTTCGTTAATGCGAGTGGATCAGGTGAGATTTCCTTTTCCTGATAATCAGCATATGTCTGGTGCTTGAATTCCGGGTGATTTTCTGTTTTTGCCAGGTTTCGGTAAAGGCTTTGTATTGCTACTCTTTGAGTTTCATTATCGATAGTCGTATTAATTTTCAGTCCTCCCTTCCCTGCATTTTCTATACCTATTTGTTCGATGACTTGGAGTCGAACCATTTCTTGAACGTAGGAATTCTGTTCACCTTTGATCTGTGCGAGCTGAATCGGTAGATTGATGAATGTAGAAAGTTCTGATTCAGTAATCATTTTCTCTTTATACATCCTGTTTAGGACATGGTTCCTGGCCTTTAAGGAAAGTTCCCTATTGTTTCTTGGAGAGAGACGTGAAGGATTTTTGATGAGTCCACAGATAGTCGCTGCTTCTAATACATTGATATCTGCAACTGATTTACCAAAGTAGCCTCTTGCAGCTGACTCGATCCCGAAGTAACCGCTGCCAAAATATATTCTGTTTAGGTAGTGTTCTAAGATTTCGGGTTTGGTGAAACTGTTTTCTATTCTATTAGCGAGGAAAGCTTCTATTATTTTATTGTTAATATCGCGAGTCCGAAACTCTACTGGATAGCATTGCTTTGCTAATTGTTGGGTTATTGTGCTTGCTCCTTGAGTGATTCTCTTAGCTTTCAGGTTTAATATAACGGCGCGAGCAATTCCAATGAAGTCGACGCCATTATGTTCAAAGAATCGCGAATCTTCGACGGCAGTGAGGGCTTGAATGAGATGATAAGGAACGGCTTCAAGTCTGACGGGACGTCTATCCTCAATTTTAATCTGGCCAATTTCTATTCCGTCCCTGTCATATATTCGGCTAGGAACTTCAAGCTTACTGATGGCGTTTAAGTCAAATAATTGGGCCTGTGCTTGGCGTACATTTAAAAATGATATTCCATAAGTGAGGCCAATTGCAGTGCCTATTAATATGACAAGCAAAGAAATCTGGAACCATCTTTTTTGATAGAGTTTGGTTCGCTTTTTTAGTGTGTTGCCCTTGTGATAATTCATTCTTAGAATCTGTGGCATTCAAGTTTGCTGCACAGTAGAGTAACATAATCTAAGGAAATGTCAGAGCAAGCCGTCGATAATGGCCAGTCAGCCGATGAGAATAGTATAATGAGTTTAATTCATGAATTAAATTCAGCTATTCCATTTGATGAATTTATGGAATTGGCGCTTTATCATCCTAATTATGGATATTACACGAGTGACCGGAAAAGAGTAGGAACTGACGGGGATTTTATTACTTCAGTCAGCGTAGGACAATGTTTTGGGATGGTTTTAGCACATCATTTTGCACCTTTCATTGAGTCCTTAGCTTCCAGTTCTGATGAAGTTGTTATTGTTGAACTCGGGGCAGAGGAAGGGGACTTGGCCAAGGACATGATGGATGCTTTGTCTGATTTGGTCAGTGATTCTGTTTTTGAGAGGTTACGATACGTTGCAGTTGAACCTTTTCCTCCTAAACGAGTTGCGCTCCGATCAAATTTTATCAGGGACGGATTGGACGAATTCGAGATCATTTCAGGGTTTAACGAATTATCTGTTAAGAATTGCATCTTAATTGCAAACGAGGTGCTAGATGCTATTCCGGTCAAAAGAATTCGTTGGAATGGGAGAGAATGGGATGAGGTGTGTGTGATGGTAGTTGATGAGAATGGAGAGAAACGATTAGTTGAATCTGAAGAAAGAATCCAATCATCAGCATTAATGGACACTGTTAAAGATTTTCCTACCGATCTTATCAAAGGGTTCACCGTTGAAGTTAATTTACGATACAATAAACTTTTTGAGGATATGTTCTCTGCGAGTGAAATTTTATACGGTTGTTTAATTGATTATGGGTTGAGGGATGGTGAAATTTTTGATCTAGGGAGAAAGAACGGCACATTAAGAGCCTATTCAAAGCATGGAATAATCAAAGACCCGCTTTCATCTCCGGGAAGGATTGATCTTACCGCGCATGTCAATTTTGATCATGCTTCAAGTGTAGCGAGGAGCTGTGGTTTTGAGGTCGGCAGCATTACTGACCAGTATCATTTTTTAGTCAAGGCTGCAGAGCCATGGCTTCTTGAAATTGAAAAGATTGGAGAGCCGAACGCTGAAACTGTGAAGCTTTTAAGGCAGTTTAAGATGCTTTTTCACCCGTCCGTTATGGGACAGGATTTCAAAGTGATGGAAATCAAGAAAGGAATTTAGAGTTTTTTTATTCGATAAAGGTGAGTCTTGCTCCTTGCGTAAATAGAATCTCCCGCCACTGCAGGAGATGCCATGAATCCTGAATCCAGCTGATTACGAGAAACCAGTTGATATTTTCCACCAGGCTTAATTACATAGCAGTGGCCCATTTCACTGAAGAAATAGATGTTCCCGTCAGCGAGTATTGGGGATGAAGAGAAGTGTCCCGGTATCCGATCACTCCATACTGATTTACCACTCTGAAGATCCAAACAAGTTAGAATTCCTTCATCAGTTGTCATATAAAGATTGTCCTTATGGACAATTGGAGAGGATCGCTTAGGGACTCGTTTAAAGATATCCCAATTGACGTGACTTTTGGTAATGTCTCCACGGGCCTTCGGATCCAATCTGATTGAAATCAAGTGAGGCTTCCCGTATCCGGTATTAATGATTACGTTGTCTTTATAAATGACACATCGAGAAGCGTTGGAGTAACCTGAATAAGTGACGTTCCAAATTTCTTTCCCATCCCTTGGGTCATAGGCGAAACAAGACTTTGCTCCTGGACTAATCATTATCGTTTTTTCCCCAACGTTTGTAAATGTTGGTGTTGAGTATGCTTTCCTTAAATCCCCGTCTCCACGTATTTTTCCATTAGGTTCTATGTCATCCCACTTAGTTGAACGATCTGTTTTCCATATTGTTTTCCCGGTCTTTTTATCGAGAGCTGTAAGATACTGGAAGTCGACACCATCCATGGTAAGGATGAGCAGTTCCTCGAACAGAACGGGAGAGGATCCTGGTCCACGAAAATGGCGGCAGGGAAGGTCAGTTCTTTTCCATATTATTTTCCCGGTTCCAGTATTAATAGCTACCGTTCCATAACTGCCGAAATGGATATAGACCGTTCCTTTTTCTATTACTGGGGATGGAGAGCCGTAACTGTTTACACTGTTACCTAAGGGCTCTACGGAATCGTTCTGGAACAGGTCAAATTCATATATAATATCACCAGTCTGTGAATTAATACAATAGACCCCCATTGATTTCCCGTCAGCCGTGGAATTCGTAACCCATACTTGTTCTTTCCAGACTACTGGAGAAGACCATGCGCGTCCTTTTATTTCTGTTTTCCAGACAATATTTTCCTTTTCTGACCATTTAGTAGGTAGATTTCGCGGGCAGTCAGCAACGATACCGTCTCCGGAAGGGCCGCGGAAATCAGTCCAGGTGTGTTTATCCTTTCCGTTTGAATGGGATAAGAGGAAAGGACTAATAAGAATTATGTATAGACTCTTTGGGTAATGCATAGATTCAATGAGATTAATATAACATTGGATATTTTATTAGTTTTGATTTTAGGGAGTCATTCATTTTTTTTCAATGGTTTCATTATCGATCAAGTGCCATTAGCCTTGTCCCACTTTTCATTTTGGGTATTATCTATTGATTGATGACATAATTTTGCCTCTTCATTCCGTGCTCTTCCCAAAGACTGAATATTTAGGGGAAATTAAGCCTTTATACCGAAATATTTTGAAAAATAAAACCAATCTAAATACCGGTTCAAAGGATTTCTCGATTGAAATGATTCGGGACCGGCAAGCGTTGGTCATTGATGGTGATGTTGTTAGCAGCCAGGCCATATGCGATATGCTCAGCATTAAGGGGTATGAAACGACCGCATGTCACTCGGTCCGAGAAGCTAGGGAGTCCTTTTCATCGCAATCCTTGATAGTTTTAAGTCTTAATGGAAATGATTCAGGGGTCCAGCCATTCATTGAAGATGTTAGTAATAGATCCGGTGAATATCATCAGCCATATCTCATTGCCCTGGATCATAAGAATAGTTCAAAAATGATTAAGGGTATTGATCAGGTACTGTCAGTTCCCTTAGATGAAAAAGATTTTTTACTTAAGTTAGAAGAGGCCGCAATTATCATTGCGGAAAGATCACAGAAAGTTACAGGGAATTGGAATTCGAGAAATGCTATAAAGGAACAGGCCATTCTCCAAAACATTACTGAGGATAGGACTGATCCGCAGGAGGATCAGATGCCTGTTATTGTTAGAAGAGGAACAGGAAAAGCTGCTTCTCAGAAGGATCCAGAATCAATGTCCATCAATAGTTTGCGGCCGATGGTGGATGCTTGCCCTTTGGCAATGGCCATGTTCGATAAGAACATGTCTTACTTATTCGCGAACGATTCTTGGAATGATTCAATCGGCAATGCTGTTTTGGATTCTTCAGAAGTGGGTCAATTTGAATTTATTCCTAAAGTATCTAATGAATGGAGATCACTTTGTAATGACTGCTTCAAATATGGAAATGAGCAGGTAGGAGAAGAATTAGTTCAGTGGTCAAGTGGTAACAAAGAATGGGTTCGTTGGTTCATGAAGCCTTGGTATTTGGAGGACACTTCATTAGGTGGATTGGTGATCTCAGCCCAATCAATTAATGCAGAAAAGACTCTTGAAATAGAACATCGATTTGAGGCCGATGTTGCCGAATCAGTGATGACGAGTCCTTTGATCCCAGTTCTTTTTCTTGATCCAAAAGGCAGGATAGTTCGCAGTAACCGAGCCGCTAAGCAACTAGCCGTTTGGGATCCAGTAGTTGATGAAGAGAAATATTATTGGGAGATTTTTTTACGTGAATCTGATCATGATTCATCGAAGGAACAATTTTTAATGTTCTCTCAAAAATTGATGAATGGCGGCCAATTTACTTTCCCTGACACTACAGTTGACCAGATCATTGATAATGAAGGCTCTCAACGTTCAGTGATATGGTCCAATTCTCCTCGGAGATCATCCGATGGAAGTATTGTCGGAATTATTAGAGTAGGGACAGATGCAGGGCTGTTTATCAATAATGGAGAAGGGCATATATCGGAATTGGATTTGTTGAAAATGTGTCCGGTCCCTGCTTGGAAATGTGATTCTGAGGGCGATGTGGAGTCAGTCAATGATGCATGGATTACTTTTCGTGGATGCGCGAAGGGAGAAGATATTGACTCAATATTTTATGGGGGGCTGTCAAAATCAGATACCCAAAAATTATTGAATTTTATCCGCTCGTCAGTTTCCTCTCGTTTGTCATTTTCTGAAGTCTTTAAGGTTAAGGATTCTATGGGTAACGAACGGAGCATGCGCTTTTGCGCAGAGCCGGACAAGGATAATACTGAGAAGACCGTGTGCGGATTGGCTTACGATGTGAGTGCGGAGCAAGAGCTAAGCAAGGTGAAGAATCAGTCCGCACGTTTTGAATCTGATCTTATTGCCTCCGGTGTTGAACTGAAGCGCGCTAGAAAAGAGGTCAAAGATTTTAAAACGTCATCTGCTAGGGCTAATTTGATTTCAGACTCATTGCCATCTGGAATTTTGCTTTTGGGGCGTGACGGGAAGATAATTTATTCCAATGAAGCGGTCAATCAGATAGTAGGCTCTGATATAGCATTATTTGAAACGATAGAAGACTGGTTGGCCCATGCTTTAGTAGCGAATGATCAATTAGGAGTTAATGAATTGCTAGAGCGTTGGCGTTCTTTGGTTTGGATTAAGGGTGCTGTTGAAATTTTCTCAATTAATACAGATCTCCAAGAGCCCTTGGAAATTGAATTTAGGCCGAAGTTAATGAAGGACGGGAGTCTATTGATGTCCATCTCGGAGGTTGCGGATACAAGAGTGAGTGGCCAAATAATCAGAGATAATAGGACAAGTGTATCAGAAATGAATGGGAGGATGGATACGCTGCTAAGTATAGTTTCAGAAATTCTGCAGCTTTGGGGAAATGACCAGGATTCAAAAACGTTAAACGTCACTGTTTCAAGAATTGACACATTGGCATTATTGTTAGCTCATACTACCAAGGAAGAATCTCATTCGAGTGTTAATTTTGGAAAGTACATCAGTTCTCTAGTTAAGGAATTGATAGAGTTAGCACCTGATCATTCTGATCCATGCGTCCATTTAAATTATGGGATTCAGCATGAAGTGGATTTCTCGGGAAAAACGACTCCGAAGATCGAGCGCAAGGATATTTTTATTCCTTATTCATTGGCGATGCCGTTGGCTCTCATATGCAATGAAATTTTCAGAAATATTTTCATTCACGCTTGCCAAGATCGTGATGAGGTCATAGTGAGATTCTCGATAACAATTAAAGCTGATGGGAATAGTGGTGAATTGTTATTCAATCATGATGGTGTTCCTTTACCAGCTGATTTTGATGTGGATAGAGATGCCGGGAATGGTCTGGAAATTGTAAGATCATTGGCAAGCAGGATCGGAGGTGAGTTGGAGGTGAACTGTGACCTCCTTACTGAATTTCACGTTGGATTTTGTTTTCCAGGGGAGCAGATAAGTTAATGCAGGATAACTGATGAATCCTTTCCGCATTCTTATAATTGATGATGAAAACAAGACCGGCAAGGATGTCCAGCAGTCGCTCATTCGGTTAGGCTATATTGAACCTGAGATTGCAGGAACTGAGCACGACGCTATGGAAATTGTGCGAAGAGCTGATCCTGATTTAGTGATCATGGACATTCAAATGAATACATTGGTTGATGCGATGTCATTGGCGAAAAGGATCCGGTGTGATTATGGGAAACCAATCATTTTTCTTACGGCTTTAGCTGATGAGAATACAATCAAGAGGGCTGGTGAAATCGATCCTGAAGCTTATTTATTGAAGCCTTTTAATGAACATGAGCTTAAGTCGTCAGTCGCGATAGCAATGTCGAGGAGCAGGTCCAGGGAGGCTTTGATGGATCGCGAGAAACAATTCTTCAGTACCTTAAGCAGTATGGCTGATGCTTTGATTGCAACTGACATTGTGGGCAATATTACTTATATGAATCCTGTCGCCGAATCTTTAACAGGATGGGAATTTGTTAATGCAAAGCACATGGTTTTACAGGATGTATTATCTATTAAAGATTCCAGCGGGAAGAAGGTACCGGCCCTTTCTCCACGTTATCGATCCAAGAACAAATCAAAACGGACCTCCTATCTGACCAGGAAGGATGGAGATCAAGTTCTCATTGAAGATAATGCAGCTCCCCTCAAAGACCCTGAAGGTAGTTTAGTTGGTTTAGTTGTTGTTTTCCGCAGGGCACTGGATGAGGATTCGAAAGATTTCAGCCCGGATTTGGATACGGATGATCCTATCAGAAATATCGTCGAAGGAATAGCGGATCCTCTTTTTGCAGTCGATAAGAATTGGGATATTACATTTGTTAATCAGCGTGCCGTTGAGATTTTTGATGAATTAGATGAGGGCATCATTGGTAATAAATTCTGGCAAATGTTTCCTGAAGATGTTCGAGAAGACAATATCCATGATGTTTCGAGAGCCATGGCCCGAGGAGAAAGGGCATCTTTCGAGTTTTATCATCAGAACAGTTCTTTCTGGT
The DNA here is from genome assembly GCA_013213965.1 of Verrucomicrobiales bacterium. Lineage (GTDB taxonomy): Bacteria > Verrucomicrobiota > Verrucomicrobiia > Verrucomicrobiales > DEV007 > EC70. Next base: position 9,707 of record JABSSR010000155.1, read on the forward strand.
TTGAACTTAATGCTTATCCTTTTGCCGGAGGATTATTGCTGCTTATGCGTGATATTACGGAGCGGATTGAAGAAAGTGAAAGTGCTTTGAGATTAGAAAAGTTGGAGAGTCTTAGCCTGTTAGCGCGTGGGTTTGCGCATGATTTCAACAATATTTTGACTGTGATCCTAGGCAATTTATCTCTTGCTAATGTTAAATTGCCAAAAGGCGTGGAGGGTGATGAGGAAATTAATAACGCCTTGAGTGCAACACTTCGCGCGCAGAACCGGGTTCAGCAATTATTAACTTTTGCCAAGGGAGGATCTCCTATCCGACAGAATATTGATTTTAGAAAACTTATTTCTGAGATCATTGATGAGTATGATCGCGATGATCAGATTCAGTATACCGTCGAAGTTTCAGAAGAGATTTGGAAAGTTGATGCGGATCCTGGTCAACTCCGAAGAGTAATAGAGAATTTATTGCGCAATGCGGAACAGGCCATGCCGGGAGGAGGTAAGATAGTTATGAATTTGATGAATGCAGATGCTGAGGGGCTTTCAAAGGGAAGTTTGCCTTCGTCCCTTGAACTGGATGAAAGTTTAGATTACGTGATACTCCAAGTCATTGATGATGGTAATGGTATTGATGATGATTTGCTTGAGAAAGTCTTTGAACCTTATTTTTCAACCCGGACCGAGGCGAATGCGACTGGCATAGGGTTGACCGTTTGTGAATCTATTGTCAGGGCTCATAATGGAGGGATTGCTCTAGAGCCTAACTCGCCTTCTGGTACCAGAGTAGTTGTTGCATTTCCTGCATCAAATGATCAAGGCGCATCATTTGAGAAGCTTCAGTCAACAGATGGCATTAATATTGCACCGAGCATTTTAATATTGGAAGACGATTCGCTCATAAGGCAACTGCTCGTTGCTAACTTGGAGAGAGAGGGATATGAAGTTACAGAGACTGAGGACGGAGTTGACACAGTGGCTAGGTATATTGAGAAATATCGATCAGGCAATCCATATGATCTTGTAATTATGGATCTTTCCGTACCAAAAGGGATGGGGGGAGCAAGAGCTATTAAGGAAATTTTGCAAGTCGACTCTGAGGTGAAGGCAATTGTATCGAGTGGTTATTCTGACGATCCTGTAATGGCGAACCCGCAAAGTTTTGGTTTTAGCGGGGTATTACCAAAACCGTATCAACCTAATGAATTAATTTCTTTAGTCAGTGAAATTCTTAAATGAAGTGTTCATTATTAATTTCTGATGGCCTTGGACATCTGAATTAATTTCGTGTCCAGATTGATGGATGTGCTCGACTCTTTTCATTATAAGTGTGAGGATATTATTTATGAAAACAATTCTATGTACTTTTGGAGTGGCTCTAACATTGATAATAAATAGTTATTCTGAAACTTTTAAGCTTTGGCCTGAAGGTGAGGGAGGGGCAGGCGCAGAAAGTGTTACTCTTACAATTCATCGTGCCAAGAAAGGAGAAAATGAAGCAAAAACTTCAGCTGTTATTATTTGCCCAGGAGGGGGTTATGGTATGTGTGTGATGTCTTACGAAGGCAATGACGTGGGGAAATGGTTCGCTGAAAGAGGCGTTAGTGCTTTTGTTCTTAAGTATCGCGTTTCTCCTCATCGCCATCCCTTACCGGGTAACGATGTTCGTAAGGCAATTAGCTCAGTGAGAACTAAGGCACTATCGTACCAAATTGATCCTGAAAAAATAGGAGTCATGGGTTTTTCAGCAGGCGGTCACCTTGCTGCGACTGCAGGAACTCAGTTCTCTAATAAATTAGAA
>JABSSR010000156.1 GCA_013213965.1 Verrucomicrobiales bacterium
ATTACTGCTTATTGTTTCGGTTCGATCCATCACATGAGTGATACTGCTTTGGATAATATCTTCAGCCAGATCCTTAACCGATTCTAGTTGTTGACCAAGTAACCGTTCAGCTGCATTTGACATGACTCCTGGTACCGTTGATATACCAACGGTACATCGGGCCGGTAATTTGATTGTTGTCCCGTCAGATTGTGAAAATTTTTGCTCCTTGATATCAAGTTTAATAGGAGTCAGATCCAAGAATTCATAGGCCTGAATGACTGGCCAGATAAAGGCAGCGCCACCATGCATGCAATTCGAAGACCTTCCGCGCCCTGTCTTTCCATAGATGACCAGGATCTTGTCAGAGGGGCATTTCTTGAACCGGGAAAAGAAAAAGATCACCGTTCCAAACGTGATGATCAACATTGAAACTATTAGTATTAGCGCAAAATCCATTTTTTCTTTGTTTAAATTGTTAGTACAGGATGCTCAGATTTGATTAGAATGAAAATATGACCAAAGGAATTTATAAAATCGTTTTCGATCAAGTCAATCAATGAAATCTCAAAGATCTGGCAGCGGTTTGGAAGCGGCTATCCATGGTGCAAATTGAAAAGGAAGTTGCGTGGCTTTGAACCCTGAAGCGCCGTTCCCAAGAAATGCCTGACCCCCAAATCCGCTCGTGTTCATATGAGCTCGAACCCAAACGTTCTGATGAGGATTAATATCGATCGGTCCGCCTGAGCTGATGAAGGATTGGTCGTCTGTTTCACTGTGATTTATAATTTGGCGGTAAAGAAGATTTCCGTCTTCAGTGAGCACTTCCCACCAGTCTGCATAATGATCACGTCCTGTGTTCGGACTGGAGATCTCGACCGAAAACTCATATCCTCTAGGATTAGCTGATACGCTTACTGCGATAACATCAGCAGTTCCCGAATCCTCCTCAGTGATCTGTTGCAACCGGAAGTAAAGCTGATGCCTTGGTGAGGGTTTGCCGTCAAGAGTGGAGGCCCTCGACAATACACCTAGTGTGACCCAACGCTCAAGATCTTCGGAGACTTCGATGGCATGAGGGGCATGTGATTTGGGGTGCAGACTAATGTTCGCATTCGGGGCCCGCGTATCAGGTGAAAGTCTCAGCGATGGCAGGGGGGTCCACCGAGCAAGGAACTTCTCGACCGCGTCCCAGTAATTGTCACTGTCAGTAAACTGCGGCCACAGCGATCGTGAACCATGATTGCCCGAAGTTTTGGGAATGAACGTCACCTTATCCAGTGACGGAATGACGTTAAAAATCTTCTTCCACCTGTTCTCCTCATTACGTGCCGAAGTGATAAAGACGGGGACTTTAACCCCAGTTGCGCTGGTGCGGATGAGATTAGAAGGTGAAAAGTATTCACCCGGTGAAAATGATAGAATCCCATCGACCAGATCTTCCTGCTCGCCGGAGAGTTTGATGATTAGAGAGGCCGAATATGAACTTCCCCAACCGATCACTGGAGCTTCGGGGTGACGTTCTCTTGTCCACGCGATAGCTGACTCCATGTCCGGAATGGCATCAAGCCATGCAATCCCAAGTCCAGCGCTTGCGGCGCGCAACGTGCTCTCATTGATTACGCCGTTAATGGTGTCTCCGGAACGCTGATCGACTGCCAGGCAATTAAAGCCGAGCTTGTTTAATCGAGGTGCAGTTTCCCGATACTCGCCACGGCTCCATCTGGACTGGTGGAAGAGGACGATGCATGGACGGTTAGGATCATCATCGACAAGATATTCATCTACCGTGATTTCCAGACCATCAGAAGAAGAAAAGGTGATAGTCTCAAAAGCATTTGCAGATTGAACTGACCGGACAATGAATGTCAGAACAAGGAGCCAGAGACCTAATTTCAGATTTGAATTCATGAGGACGCTTGCGGTCACTTTTCAACTATAATGAAAGATCGGCTCATTGTCGGTTCCGCGGTAGAAGGTCCGCGCGTGTTTCTTCATTTTGTCCTCTTATCCTAACATTTTTTTAAATGACTAAGCTATTACAAAAATTCCTGGAATTTATAACCGTTCAGGGGAGCCTGTCATTGTCCATTGAGGCCTGCAATTCTAGGATTTTTAAGAGCTC
>JABSSR010000157.1 GCA_013213965.1 Verrucomicrobiales bacterium
CTGCCGAACGTATACCTCAGGGTCTACGAAAAATAATTAACCTTTAACTAATTTATGCCCACTTTATAGGGCATATCCCTGAGGGGGAGGCAATTGCCTCCCCCTCTTTGTTATAAAACATAAGGTCCATCACTTGAAATAACGGGCATTAACATTAAATTAACGACCCCCCCTCCCCTCATATCTCTAAAAGTGAACTACTTTCAAATAGCTTTAACCTTTTTGTGCGCTCTTACTTTGTTGTGTAGCAGTTGCAATAAAACATCTGAGACTGGATCCACCCCTCAGACTGAAGTCAAAAAGAAGGAAGTAATTCCTGCAGTCACTTTTGATCCGGAAGGTAAGATTGAATCAGCTCAACTCTCTTCCCGAAACACTAACGAGAACGGTAAACTATTTTCCAGATTAAGTTCAAAAAGAACCGGCGTAAAATTTATTAACCCCATCCTCAAGGACAATCCCAGAGCATATCTCTACGCATCAGCAATGGGATGCGGCGGAGTTGCCGTTGGTGATGTGAACGGAGACGGGAAACCTGATCTCTTTTTTACCGGTGGACCAATACCTAATCAGCTATTAATCCAGACTGATAACCTTGTCTTTAAAGATGTCACTCAAAGAGCAGGTGTAGGAGGTGGAAATTCCTGGGGAACCGGATCCTCTATCATAGATATCGACAAGGACGGTGATCTGGACATTTATGTTTGTAACTATGACTCTGCTAATGCTTTATATCTGAATCAGGGAGACGGAACATTTACTGAATCTGCAAAGAGTTATGGTCTTAATTTCATAAGTGCCGGGCACACTCCTGCCTTCTCTGATTACGATCTGGATGGGGATTTGGATCTCTATTTAATGACAAATTTTTTCTATGACCCGAGAGGAAAAACAACTGAAAGAATCGTCGGCTATGATCGCAACAAAAATGTAATCGTATTTCCTAAATTTAAAAAATTCTACGGGATCACAGGAAGAGTAGGAGACGTTGTCAGTCATGACACTGTCGGACAATCTGATCGTCTCCTGAAAAATAACGGGGATGGTACTTTCACTTCTCAGACCAAAGAAGGTGAATTAATTGGGAAAGGAAACTCCGCACTGTGGTGGGACCCGGACTTTGACGGACGCCCTGATTTGTTTGTTGCCAACGACTTCAAGGATCCTGACTTTTACTTAAAGAGTCAGCCTAACGGAGGTTTTAAACATGCAATTAAATCAACGGTCCCGCACACTGCTTGGTTTTCAATGGGTACAGATTCTGCGGATCTGGACGGGGACGGACTCCCTGACCTACTAGTGGCCGACATGTCGGGAACTAATCATTACAAACAAAAGATTGGCATGGGAGCAATGTCAGCAAGTGTTGAGTTTCTAACGACCGCGTTCCCTCGTCAGTACATGCGCAATGCCGTCTTTCTTAATAGCGGAACGGACAGACTCAGAGAAGCATCTCACATGACAGGATTGGCAAATTCCGATTGGACCTGGACCGTTCGTCTTTCCGATTTTGACAATGATGGACTAGTTGACGTTTTTTTCACTAACGGAATGGCTGTGAATCTGAACGTTGCCGATAATTCTGAGGCTACAAAAATATATCCAGGCGAAACAGAATGGGCAAAGCACCAAAGAGCAAAGACCGGACCACTCAAAGAGCAGAACCTCGCATTCCAGAATCTAGGCAATCTTAACTTCAATGATGTGAGTAAAGAATGGGGACTTGATCATGTGGGAATGAGTTACGCCGCAACAGCCTCTGACCTGGACCGGGACGGGGACCTCGAAATTATCATAGCAAACCTTGAAGAAGAGGTAAGTATACTTCAGAATAATTCACAAGACTCTCATCGAATTCTGGTCAAATTGATCGGAACACGGAGTAACCCTGCTGGGATCGGTTCCACGATCCGAATCAAATCAGGAAA
>JABSSR010000158.1 GCA_013213965.1 Verrucomicrobiales bacterium
ACATAGAGTGCGTAGAAATTATCAGGCGAATGATAAATGTCATGATTGCCAACTTGTTTCGTGCATTTTACACAGGAGAAGACATTGTGGCCTGCAGAGTGTAAGACAACATATAGGGGTGCACTCTTACGTTTTGTCTTTGGATGAATGACAATGAAGGTATCTTGCTGCGGAGTTTCATATCCCCATTCTTTTTTTATACCGTGCTGGTATACTTCAAGCTTTCTTTTACTGTCGATTAGACCTTTGGATTTGGTTAGATCCAGTGTTGGGGTCCATGCGTTTTCTTTGGCAATAATAGGCGCAGTAGTCATTGCGACTATTAAAAAGATAAGCTTTTTCATTAGATGTTCTTATTTTGATTAAATTAGTAATTCAACTTAAACCTAATTAAAGGTTCATGAACATTAAATCATGACTAAAAAAATGACTGAGCTTGTATAATGGATTAATAAGAAGCAATAATAGGTTTAGATACTTTCAATGCCGAAAGGTTAACTTCGAATTCAAATTATATGAAGTCGCTTCCCATAACAGTTGTATTTATTCAGGTCGTCTCAGTGGTGTTCTTTTTATGTTCATCCTTGGACGCTGCCTTACATATTACTGAATTCATGTCTAATAATAAGGAGTCAATTGAGGATGAAGACGGTGACGCATCCGACTGGATTGAAATATTTAATTCTGGCCCGGATCCTATCAATCTTGATGGATATTATTTAACTGATGATTCTGGTGCGTTAACGAAGTGGAAATTTCCAGCAATTGAAATTTCTGAGAGTGGTTTTCTTTTGATATTTGCTTCGGAGAAGGATCGACACGTTCCTGAGTCTGAACTTCATACCAACTTCAAACTTTCAAGTGAAGGAGAGTATCTGGCACTCGTTGAATCTGATGGTAATACAATAGTGGCTGAGTTCGGATCCGATGATAATCCTATTCCGGGTCAGTTTGAAGATATTTCTTATGGGCTGATGCAGGGCGGAGGTTTGACGCCTGCCGTGCTCATTGGGTCTCAGCAAGAAGTTAAAGTACTGGTTCCCTCTAATGATTCGCTGGGCAATGACTGGACATCACTTGAATTTTCCGATGAGGATTGGGAATTAGCTCGGATGGGAATTGGGTATGACGAAAACTCAACATATTCCAATGAGTTTGGGAGTGGCGGAAATCTTGGTAATGCTCTCAATGGGGTTAATAACTCGGCATATATCCGTATTCCTTTCGAAGTTGATGATCCTGGTGCTATCACTGAATTGATTTTGAAGATGAAATATGATGACGGATTTGTCGCTTATTTAAATGATAACTTAATTGCTGATGCTAATGCACCTGGAGGGTTGACCTGGGATTCGGAGGCGACAAATGATCACTCCGACGGTGAGGCGGTAGTATTTCAGGATTTTAATGTTACTTCTTTTGCGCATCTTTTAAACAAAGGCACAAACGTTTTGGCTATACAGGGGCTCAATGGCGGGATCACAAGTTCTGACATGCTTATCACTGCCGAACTACACGGTAAGAAAATCACTGATCCGTCACTTGGAGATCCAGGTTACCTGGCAGTGCCTTCTCCGCGGGGATACAATGGAGACACCTTTGATGGTTTTGTTGGAGACACGCAGTTCAGTGTTGATCGGGGCTTTTTTGATGAAGCTTTTGAGCTGGAAATCATAAGTCAAACTGAAGGAGCAGAGATCCGTTATACTCTGGATGGGAGTGATCCTGAGCCAACCCGTGGGAGGGTTTACAATGCCCCTATCAGGGTAACCAGAACTACGGTCGTTCGGGCCATGGCGCATTTTCCAGGATCTCGTCCGACTAACATTGATACGCAGACTTATCTTTTCCCCGAGGACGTAGTGGATCAGTCGCGCATGCGCACATCGGTCACACAGTCACAAACGCTTGGCCCGCAGATGATTGATTCTCTTAAGTCGGTTCCTACCGTCTCTATAGTGACCGATAATCCGAGCTCTTTCATGAATGAAGGGTCCGGCAACATTCGCAGTGAGTCGCCGGCCTCCGTGGAGATGATCTTTCCCGACGGCACACCTGGCTTTCAGGAAGATGGCGGCTTAAAGCACTTCGGTGGTTACTATACAAACTTTCGCAAGAAAAGCTTTCGGATTGGTTTTCGCTCCCAGTACGGTGCTACTAAATTAAATTATCCGATGTTTGATGGTTTTAACTACAAACATTATCCGCCGACAGATCGTTTTGATGTCATGGATTTACGAAGTGGTTCCCACGACATGCAGTCACGAGGAGCTTATATGTCAAACCGGTTCACTGATGATTCAATGCTTGAAATGGGGAATCTTGCTCCGCACGGCAGGTTCGTTCATGTCTATCTGAATGGAAATTATTGGGGTCAGTATCATTTGCGTGAGCGATGGAATGCGGACATGGCTTCGAGTTACTTTGGAGGTCCCAAGGCAGACTATGATGCTGTCAATCTCAACGACGGATTCCGTAATGATGAAAAGGTTTACGACGGTACTGGGGTGCTTTGGAATGAAACTAAGCAACTGGCTTCGGGTTCTAATGCATGGGCCTTTAACGAAAATCATATCGATTTTGCAAATCTGATTGATTTTATATTGCTGTGGGTCAGTGGCAATTCGGAAAGCGAAGTTAGGTTATTAGGATCCATAGTTCAGGGCCAGCCCTTTCGTTTTCAAATGAAAGACGCGGACGGATTTCTTAGAAGTCCAGGACATTCCGTAAACACATCAGGTCCGTTGAGTTTGATGAGTTCGAGTCTTATTAATCGAAACCCGGACTATGCGATGCTAGTTGCAGATAGGATTCACATGCACTTCTTTAATGATGGGATCCTGACACCGGAACGTAACATTGCCCGTTTGCAGAAACGGGTCGATGAGGCTCGCCTTGGATTTATTGCTGAGTCTGCTCGTTGGGGTAACCGGTTCCGTGAGTATCAGAGCTGGCTAGATTATCAACAAAATCTGATTAATAACCACTTCCCCAATCTTACCAATACTATGATTGGAAGGTTCCGATCAGCGGGCATGTATCCTGAAATCATTGCACCAGTATTTAGTCAGCATGGAGGATCAGTGTCGTCTGACACTGCGTTGACCATGGCAACTGACTCGGATACGATCTATTATACAACGGACGGAACTGATCCGCGATTGTCTGGAGGCGTTGTGAATCCGGAAGCACAAATTGCAAGTTTTGGAGGCGGTGGACCTGCTCCGGTCACGTA
>JABSSR010000159.1 GCA_013213965.1 Verrucomicrobiales bacterium
GACTCTCCCTGGCCTTGTTCCCGGAAAGCCCAATGGGACCGGATGCGAAGTCCTCTCAGGACGCCATTTCCCGGAAGAATGGGCAGGGAGCATCGTGGAAAATGATTTTCGTGCTAACCGGACCGTTCGCTACAAACTCACAGAGAACGGTAGCGGCTTTGCAGCTAAAGAGGTTGAAACACTCATTCACTCGAGCCGCCAAACCTACCGGCCAGTTGATCTTAAGGTCGGTCCTGACGGTGCTCTTTATGTCGTCGACTGGTACAATGCAATCATCGATCATGGAGAAGTCGACTTTCACCACCCGTTACGCGACAAGGCGCACGGAAGGATCTGGCGACTCCGAGCCAAGGACCGTCCACTGGTCAAACGCCCACACATCAGCGGGGCTCCAATCGAAGCCCTTTTAGATCATCTGAAAGCACCCGAAGACTACACCCGGACCCAAGCCAAACGCGAATTAGCAACTCACTCACAAAATGAAGTGCTGCCAAAGCTCAAATCATGGTTAGCGAGTTTGCCGGCCGATGATCCTAACAGAGAGCATCACTTACTCGAAGCGCTCTGGCTCCATGGAACCATGAATGCACCTAACGAAGAATTATTACGCAAGGTCTTAAAATCCACCGAGGCACGGGCAAGAGCCAATGCCGTGCGAATACTATTTCATTGGAGAAATCACATAAAAAATCCGTCCGAATTATTCCGCGCTGCGATCGACGACGAGCATCCCCGGGTACGCTTAGAAGCTGTGAACGTTTTACGCGAAATGGGTTCTTTGGAATCTGCCAACATTGCTCTTGGAGCGTTGCGTCAGTCACGGGACAAGTGGCTAGAATACGCAATTTGGCTCACGTCCCGCGAGTTGCGTGATGATTGGCTGCCGGCCCTCGAGGCAGGAGAGACGGTATTTGGTGGAGACACTGATCAGTTACGGTATGCCCTCGAAGCGACTGGCGATTCCCGGGCCACCGAATCTTTGGTAAGCTTACTGCAGAACGGCAATGTCAATGCCACTAATTTACCGAACGTTGTCAAGACCGTTGCTGGACTAGGTGGAGTGGAGGAAATTGATATGGTCCTGTCTTTGGTCGGAAAACAACCGACCCTTCTGACTCCGATAGTCGCTGGCGCGCGTCACAATAAAGCTACGCCAAAAGGCATTAAAAAAGTCCTCCCACTTTTAGAGCATCAAGATTCAGACGTTCGCCGAGCCGCCGCAGAGCTGACAGGTATATGGAGAGTTACGGACGCTGGTGAATCGTTGGAGAAACTAGTGCGCAATTCTGAAAATATTCAAGAGCGCCTCACCGCAGCAAGGGCCTTGGGCCGCCTGAAGCACTTTGATCGTTTAGCCAAGCTTGCAAACTCAAATCAGAGTCAGAAAATTCGCATCGCGGCCACAGCAATCTGGGCCGAAAATCAACCGGATAAAGCTCGTGAATCGGTGATCGAAATATTCACAAAGGCATCCACCATTCAAGAAATTGAGCCTCTTTTCTTATCCTTCATAAACCGGCAATCCGGCGATAAGCAATTGCAAGAAGCGCTCCAAGACACATCCCTTCACGAAAGCATCGCAATTGAAGGGATTCGCCTCATCAGGTCATCCGGCCGCGAATTCCCCGGACTCGTTTCGGCTCTGACTAAAGCGGGAAATCTTAAACTGGTCCCTCTCGATCTTTCCCAAAAAGATCGAAAAAAACTACTTAGTAAAGTCGCGATTTCCGGTAATCCTGAACGTGGAAAGGAAGTCTATCATAGGAAATCATCGGCCTGCACAGTTTGCCATCAAATTGGCACAGGAGGTGGATTAGTAGGACCAGAACTTTCATCAATAGGAGCCTATGCCCAACCAGCCGCTATACTCGATTCGATTCTGAGTCCTAGCAGGGACATTAAACAGGGATTTGAAACTGTTCTAGTTACTAAACAAGATGACACCATCGTAGCGGGAATTTTCCAGCGCCGTTCCGACACTGCTACTCTTATCCGTGAAACCACAAATAAGATCGTACCGATCCCGAACAGTGAGGTGAAAAAGATTGAAAAAAGCCCAGTATCTCTCATGCCTCCTGGCCTCACTTTGAGTCTGCGAGGGGACGAACTCGTTGACCTTCTCAGTTTTCTAGTGAGCCTTGATGGGACCACTGGAAAGACGGAAAGAGACGAATAATAGAATCCACATCCAATTAGCCCTCATTGTTTTCAGTTTCCAATCCGTTATCTCGAAAAATTTTCGAAAATCGAAGGACTGCCCAAGGGATTCCAAACAATAGAATCCCAGCAACTTTGAACACACTAACAAAGAAGAATAACTGTAATTTCCAATCATATTTGAATTGCTCCATATTGCTCTCCTTGATTCCAATTATAGAGCCATGAACAGTGGCGATCTCATCGGATCCAAAAGCAAGAATTGATAACGTCAACATCTGAAAACCGATAGCGATAAGAAACGCTCGAAAGGCAAAGCTCTCGATTGCCCGTAAATATTCATTTTTCATGCCCCATGTTTACTGCATCCTTGGTTGTTTTCCAAGTTACAACTCATCCCTCATTCATGACTCACAGGTCCCCCTTATAATCTTCGGTAGATTTTGTAATTGGTTAGATTTAATTGTTGTGTTAGTATTTTAGTATGAGGAAACTTCTACAAATTTCTCA
>JABSSR010000016.1 GCA_013213965.1 Verrucomicrobiales bacterium
AGATTCCTTTCAGGAGTCTGGCCTTTGATGAAACAAAGTCGACCTGGAGTTTCAATGTTGAAAGAGAGATTAGAAGGGATCATGAGAAAGTCCGCTGGGCGTCACCGACACGTCTTCGTTCCATGTGGAGTCTTCAGGGCCTTGGCAAGTTAAATGGGTTAGATAATTTGGATACTGGAATGGGCCTTGATTTTAAACCAACATTACTTGGCAGGTATCGGTCAACAGATCTGAATGGTTCGGACTTTGATTTTGAGCCTTCATTTGATGCATTTTATAGGATCACTCCTTCAATGACAGCAACAATGACGTGGCAAACAGATTTTGCGGAAACTGATGTCGATGACAGGCAAGTAAATACGACCCGTTTCCCTTTATTCTTTCCTGAGAAAAGAGCTTTCTTTTTGGAAGATGCAGAAAAATTCCGTTTTGGCGGAATAAGGCGCAGTCCATTACCATTCCATTCTAGAACGATAGGACTGGACTCGGATGGGAACCGTGTGCCGATACAACTCGGAGCCAAGATTACAGGCAAAGCTGACAAATGGAACATTGGATTGCTTGGTGTGAGACTCGAGCAAACTGATATGTTGCAAAATGATGATGTTTACGTTGGCAGAGTATCGTATGACCTTTTTAAAGAATCCTCAGTGGGTGGTATATTTACTCTTGGAGATCCTAGGTCCAATGAGGATGCCGAGACTTTGGGCCTAGACTTTGAATTGAAGGACAGCTCTTTCAGAGAACAAAAGACCGGAATTTTCAGAGGCTGGGCGATGCGTACTGAGACTGATAAGGGAGATGATTATGGCTGGGGGATAACAACAATTTATCCAAATAAGCCTTTGTACGCCAGACTCTCTGTCCAAAGAATAGGTGAGGACCTTGACCCTGCGGCTGGATTTTTACGGCGACCTGGGATTTATGAGTGGTGGTCATTTCTCGGTTATGAGATTTATCCAGACACTGATTTGATTAATGAAATAGACTTTGATTTAATGACACACATTGACACGGACTTCGATTCTAATGCCCTTAGTGAAGAGGTTGATTTTGAAATTCAATTTGAATTATCAAGTGGTGACTTCATTGAGCTTAGTGTTCAAAGGGAAAGGGAATTATTTGAAGATGACTTTGAAATCTATGACGAGATAGTTGTCCCGGAAGGAGATTATTCATATTGGCGAGCCCGAGCAGAAATAATGACGGCCCAGTCCAGAGGCATATATCTTAGCGCAGGCACTGACCTTGGTGCTCGTGATTTTCTCGATGGAACCAAGTACGGCCTTAACGGGAGTGTTGGTTGGCAGCCTTCGCCATCTTTTTCCATGGACATAGGGGCAGACATGGATTGGTATGAGCTTAAGGGTGGTGAATTTGAAGCCCTGATAATTAATGGTTCAATTCGTTACACTCCGACCAAAAAACTTTCTCTCAGTACCAGAGTCCAGTTTGATACGGTATCTGATGAGATTGGCCTTAATTCCCGAATAAGATGGATGGTTAATCCAGCGAGTGATGTTTATCTGGTATTTAATCAGGGTTATAGGCGTTTTGATGATCGTTTCGATCGAACCCTGACTGAGGGAGTTGTCAAAGCGGGTTGGACTTTTAGGTTCTAAGCCTGTAACCATTAATTTCCAGTATGGAACTGAGTAAAGCAGACGTGCCCACCATGTATTTCATCGGTGTGACGACGGGGTCTTCATCCAGTGCGAGGATATTCCCTAAGTGGGCTGAGACTCTAGGATTGGGTGAATGCAGGCTCGTGGGAATTGACTTAAAAATTCATGACAGACCTGAGAATTATCGTGAAGTGGTAGATTTCATTAAGTCTGATCCCTTGTCTTTAGGTGCCCTAGTAACGACCCATAAGATGGATCTCTTTACTGCCTGCGAGGATGATTTCGATATGCTAGATCCACTTGCAAAGGAATTAGGAGAGGTGAGTAGCATTTATAAGAGAGAAGGGAAACTCTGTGCTAGAGCCACTGACCCAACTTGTGGTGGTATGGCCTTGGAGAAGTTTTTACCTGAAGATTATTTTTGGATATTTGGGGCTGAGGTTCTTGTGCTCGGGGCAGGAGGTTCTTCGCTTGCACTGGTGTGGCATTTTCTCAAGGGAAATCGAACTGATAATTGTCCATCCAAGATTCATATTGCGAATCGTAGTCAAGGCCGACTCGATAATCTGATGCAATTAGCAGAGGAGTGGGGAAGTGAAGGTCGGGTCATTCCTTATCTTGCTCCTGAACCCTTGACAGCTGATCAAGTGATGAACAAATTAAATCCATGTTCAATGGTAGTTAATGCAACTGGTCTTGGGAAGGATGGCCCCGGTTCACCGGTAACGGACCAAGTATCTTTTCCTGAACGTGGTCTTATCTGGGAATTTAATTATCGTGGAGAGCTTAAATTTTTGCAGCAGGCAATGAAGCAGAAAGAGGATAAGTGTCTTTCTATAGAAGATGGATGGGATTATTTTGTGATTGGTTGGTCACAGGTCATTGGTGATGTTTTTGACATAAAAGTCCCAATTGCAGGTTCTTTATTTAATGAGCTTTCGGAACAGGCTATAAAATTACGATAATAAAAAGGGGTGCCCGTTAGGACACCCCTTCTAATCATTCCTTTAGAAAAGAGAATAATTAAACTTTTCAGCCCCTTGAGAATGGGTTTTCATCGTCTCCATCTGGAGCAGGGCTTTCATCGCCTCCCAACTCAATGGGCTTATACCCTCCTCTGGATCTAAAATACATATATATACCAATATAAGCTATAAGCATACTTAACGGGAACACGGTCATACTCCCCAAAGCTTTGGGAGCACTGCCTTTTCTTGCAGCGGCGACTGCCTCTTTGGCAGCATCATCTGCATCGGCAAGTTTTTCATCAACCGCAGTGTCACTGAGAACCTCATAATTAATAATTGAATAAATGCTCTTTCCTTCTTTCGCATCAGTAGCAACTTCTCCATTTTCAACTAAGCCGGGAGTAGCAGTCTTTGCTACTTCCGANATTTCTTTATTNNNTTGAATGGCNCCNATNNATGGGAATCCAAGAACNCCNACAGCNANCATNCCGATNCCNGANACAGCGTTAAGNGTCAGNGCACCNCCTTTNGGNGTCTGNTCTGAAACNANACCAAGCATAGTTGGCCAGAAGAAAGTCTTACCCAATGCATATAGTGTAGCTGCTACGAAAATCATTCCTACTCCAGCTGTTCCTGATCCGGCCAATGCTGCGAGGCCAGCGATTGCCAGAACCGAACTCAGTATGAGAAGCGGTAAGGGGTTAAGAGCATGGACAATTGGTCCAGCAAGGAAACGTAGTCCCATCATGATAACAGATGTATATACTAGTATCCATCCAGCATG
The DNA here is from genome assembly GCA_013213965.1 of Verrucomicrobiales bacterium. Lineage (GTDB taxonomy): Bacteria > Verrucomicrobiota > Verrucomicrobiia > Verrucomicrobiales > DEV007 > EC70. The sequence goes on from JABSSR010000016.1 coordinate 3,378, forward strand.
AAAGGTCACGGCTTCAGCCATGATGCCGCTTATCCAGCCATCTGTACCGATCTCTGTTGTCGCGAGCGGTATCATGATGAGAATAAGAATGCCCATTAGCCCGCGGCCAAGGTGTTTGGTATAAACTCCAAAAAAAGCAACAAATCCTATACAAAGTACTAAGAAAAGAGTCTCATTGCCTGGGAATTCAGTGTCCAGCTGGAGATAAATCAGAACAGCGACTACAGCAGCTCCGAACACTCCGAATTCGCTTAACATGTCTTTGTAGCTGACTCCTGATGCGACTCGTTCCTGGACCGGGAAGTTTTCCCTCATGAGCATTAAGATATAGATCACTGCCGGAACCATAATGATTCCTAGCTTGACTTGCCATCCAAAATTATCTCCCATGAAAATAACAATGATTCCAGCAATCACTAATCCGCCGGGCCATCCTGCGTGAAGAATGTTTAGCCACTTGGTCTTGTCCTTGGTGAACATAGTAGCCACGACCGGATTAATGAAGGCCTCGACTGTTCCATTACCAAGGGCGAGGATAAGGCCTCCCCAGTATAGCATGCTAGCACCGCCATCAACGTTACCGTTTTGAGCCATGGTTAATCCTGCGATTCCCATGATTGCCCAGATGATTTGGCATACCCCAGCAAAGATCATGGAGAATTTGTATCCGACCTTATCGATGATGAGACTGAAAAGGATGATACTGATAGCAAATGGCCAGATCTGTATCCCTTTGAACTTTCCTACTTCTGCGGGATCTAATCCCAGTAGGGTTTCTGTTATGGCTGGATCATCAAGGAGAAACATCCTTGTGATGAATCCGAAAGATGTTGTGATCAGTGCTATGAAACAGCCCCAAAAGAGAAGCTTACTAGGTTTATTGTCTGCCGAATCGGTCATAATATAGGTTTTATTTAGAGTTAGAGAGCGTTTTGAATCCCCTGATTATGCTGGCGAGATTTGTTTGCCAAGCATAAAATGTGGGGCCGTGATCAGATATTAATAGATATTAATAATTTAATCTTCTTAAGCATTTGGGCAACTAATTTCATTAATTAGCTAATTTTCCCTTATATTTTAGTTATTTCTGCATTAATTAATTGGTAATATACGATGACTGTTTACCAAAAAACGGCTCTTGCGACTCTTTTAGCGACTATTTTCCTTATATTTGTGGGAGCAATTGTGAGGGTAACTGGTTCTGGGCTAGGCTGTCCTGATTGGCCAACCTGTTGGGGAGCGTTGATACCTCCGACCAGTTTGGAGCAGGTTGACTTTGATCAGCTCAACATAGCCAAATTCCAAAAGCGTGATCCTGGAATAACCAAGGAAACCCTGTCCGTGGAATTTAATCCTGTCCATGTGTGGATCGAGTTCATTAATCGCCTCATAAGTCTCCCCGTGGGATTATTTACGATTGCGACGTTTTTATTTAGTTTTCAGTTTTTGAGGAAGAGGCCATCCGTATTCATTGCGTCTTTTTCTGCACTGGTCCTTGTCCTTGCCAATGCTGTGCTGGGAGCAATCGTGGTCCGTTCCGGACTCAGGCCCGGAATCATTACTTTGCACATGGCATTAGCAATGGTTCTGTTATGTGTTCTAGTCTATGCTGTTTATCGAGGCGGGGACAGGAGGCCTCAGGTTAATCTTAACGGGAGTGAATCCCTTAGGATGTTATTGATCGTTCTTTTCTTCGCCTGCATTGGTGAAGGTGTCATGGGTTCTCAGGTCAGAGAATTAACGGATGATCTTGCACTGAAATTTAAAGATATCCCCAGGGATGTCTGGCACGAGACTCTTGAAAAGAAACCGATTTACTTAATGCACCGGAGTTTTTCCTGGGCCATTTTTGTTCTTGGCGCTGTGACTTTCTTTAAGACGAGAAAAGTGTCAGGGGACCTTGGGCAACTTTGCCTTAAAACGGTTTGCAGTATTATTTTAGCACAGATGGTGCTCGGTATCCTGATGTCGCACGTTTCTGTGCACCCGGTCGTTCAGGTCCTGCACGTAGGACTCTCCTCGATACTCGTCGTCGCATTATTCTGGCTATTGGTTGCTAGCCGGTCTGCAGGGATTGAAAGTCCTAAAGCAGAAATCAGATGAATTGATTGTTATTTAATGGTAGGAAGATAGCGGTAGTAAACTTCCAACATCAGCGTGCACAGCGTTGTGGAATATATTTTACCGTCCGCCCCTACTTGGCCATGCCCGGCGGATGCTGGCCATGAACCGTCCTTTTCCTGGGCCTTGGCCATGACATCCTGATAAGTTTTATTATAATCTTTCCAGTGCTTGCCCTGTTTCTGGAAAGCTGCCTGTGAATGATAGTACCAGGAATAGACTGCATTTGGCTGAAAATTATTAGGGAATCTGCTGTTGATCAGGTCAAGTGCCTTATCCTCGAGTTGTGAGGGGGCTCCGAGCATTCTTGAACAGATTGCTCCGACGCCAGTCAGGGTGAGTTTGCCTTTCTGACCATCATTGACCCGGTAACGCCAGAAGCCGTCAGTTCCATTAGGATCTTCGGCAGCTTTAAGATAACGGATTGCTTTTTTCATGGAAGTCTCGAGTCCTGAGAACTTGAGGCCGGTCAGTTGGGCTGCTTTGAGGGCCTGAATGTTCCAACCTGAGACAGATAGGTCACCGGTTCCGCCTGATCCGTATGAGTAGAGCCAACCGCCACCGTTCGTTTGTCCTTCGATGATAACGGGGACCGCCTTTTTCAGAGTTGGAGAAATACGTTTGAACGGCTTGCGGGCGTTCTTGTTCATTGAATAAGCTTCTGCAAGAGAGTATACCGCTATCCCATGTTCATAGGATAGGTTCCGGTCCATCGCAGTGCACATCCGGCCCTTTCCCCTTTCTGCAACGGTGACAAGAAAGCCGATCGCTTTCTTGACGGTTTCACCGAACTCAGGTGAGTCCACAGTTTCGCAGTGACCAGAATAAGCAAGTAAAGCGAAGGCTGTCATTGCTACAGGGAACTTGGTTCCGAAATTTCCATCGGGCAGTTGCTGAGTTTTAAGCCAGCGAAGAGCGGCAAGTACCTGACGGTCCATTGAGGCTTTACCGCCGGCCTTACGTAATCGAGCGATCCTGTCCGCGGCGTTGCAGCGCCCTTTCATGACGCCTGGAACACCGATTCCTCCACCGATGCCGTCACCGAATCCACCTGCACCGAACCCATCACCGAAAGAGGATCCAAAATCAGGCGAGTCAATGTTCTCTATGGATGGTACTGAAATCGGGGATGCCTTGTTAGCTGATATGGCGCTACTGGGCTTGGATGATGGGCGGGAAGGTTTTTGGCGAACACTTTGCTGAAAGCTCTTTTTCTCAATCTGGGCATCTTTCTCGCCCTGAGTGGCTGCGACAACAAGTTCAATTTCCTCTTCCTGAAAGGCAGTGATAGCCCAAAAATATAAAAGAACCATAATCAGACTGGTCATTGCTACCGAAATTACCAACGAAGTTATTTTGTCTTTTTTCTCTATGTTCTTGACCACGTCCTCTATAGACTCTTGAGGGTCGAGGTAAACATCATCGCCAATGGTCGAAGCCGGGGCATAAGCAGGATCCGGCACAAAGCCCTGATGGCTTTGGTCGGGTACCGAACTTGGCTGGTTATGCTGGTTGGGGTCTTGAGGTGGTTGTTGCATGGCCGTAGATCTGAGATGAGCCCTCTTTTTTAGTGTTATTACCTTTTTCTATCTAGTTATATAATAGTTCTAGCTTGGTGTTCTGCCAAGTTTTGATTGTCAGCTGTATGACGGGCGAAGAGTTGTTTTATTAGGTTAATAAAAGATTATAGGTAAATATCAGTATCTTTCCGCATCTTTAAGGTGTTTTATAAGGCTAATTATGGTGATTTTCACATCTTAATGGCACTTATATTATATAGGTTTTGGCTCATTGCTTTCTTTCTGATGTTTTCAGGATGTCAGTCATTACAGAAATCTTCTAAGGACAGGGATGAGAAAATCAAAGAGGTTCCGAGGGATGGTCTTTTGGGAGCCAAGTTAGCGGCTCTGGAATTCGCCATGGATAATTTGCCTGATGAAGATCGTAAGTTTGGGGATCTGGATTATGCAGCTTACGGTATTGCTGATAGTGATTCTCTGCATAAGAAAGCAATGGTTGCTATTTTGAAAGGGAGGACACCCACTGTCGTGGACTCTGCCAAGTTCTATTCCCGTTCCAGTAATTCTCAATGGATGAATGGACGCCCTGCCATGAAATGGATCACTGAAGCCAGTAAGGATCCACAGCATCCACTGAGGGTCGATGTAATGGTCGGCTGGATGCACAGCCAGATCATTAATGAGTTTGCCACTTACAAGGTTGAATATGATGGAGTGGTCTGGACTATTTTGGATATCGCGATTATGGATCTGGAATCAGCTCCATAATTATTTTATTTCAAGGTATCCCTGCATGATGCGCCAATGGCCAGGGAATGTACAAATGTACGGATACTTGCCAGGCTTGAGAGGTCCGACCTTTATCACCGCGACGGCTCCAGGATCCAGTAATTTACTGGCGGCAAGAATATCATTGCTCTGAGGCACGTAATTCATTTCGATTGCCTTTGGATTAGTGATGATTGCATCGGCCGCTGAGCCGATCCTCTCCAGGGATCCGGGGCTACCGATTACAAAATTGTGTTGTAGCAGGTCCGGGTTGGAAACAATGATGGCGATTGGTTTTTCCGGTTTTGCTTCAAGTTTGATTTTGTCGAATTTAAGTCCCTCTATGGCATTAAGCTTTAATATCTGGTGAGTCTTTGATAATTTTAATTCATCCTCTGGGGATTCTTTCACCACTACCTTAGGCGCCTTGATCATTTTCTTTATTTTGTTACCCAGTTCAGTAGGTTTGATGATAATTTCATTGAGGGTTGAGGATAACTGTACTGAGGAGGCATGTTTGACGAGATTTGCAGCCACGATAGATTCGGTATCTTCACTGATGTCAGGCCCCTGTCCGGCGTCGATCTGAATGAGCTCAATGTCATCCCAGTAGGCCTTTCCTGTCGCATGTCCCCATCCTCCGTACAGGCAATTGATACTGATAGTTCCTCTATCGTCAGTTTTGAATTTTAGGCTGACTTTTGTCCAGTCATTATCATCCTTGATTGCCCGGGTCCTTGGTTGATCGGCCAGAGCATGGATATTTAACTGAGCTCCGCGCCCTCCCCGACCCGTTTTCAGTCCCTCTGTCTTGATCCAGGCGCTGAGCTGGTAAGTGGTCCGTTTTTTTACTTTAAGATCAAAATGAATGGAGCTGTCAGCGCCTTGAGCGGATTCAATCATGATTGCATGTCCTTTTCCTCCTCTACCAGGAGAGACGATGCGGTGATCTGCCCGGCCAGAGTAGGTCCGTGATTTCCAGTTCTTTGGCATCGTGCCGTCAATGGCTTCGAAGCCGGGATTTAAAATGAAGTTCTCTTTGGGAATTTCGACTGCCTTTGGTGTTGAGGTAGCGTTGGCAGGGGAAGACTCGGCCAGGGCCGCTTTGAGGTAACCGGCTCCGTGCCGGGCACAGGCCATCTGGAATGCAGTTGGTAACCAACGATCATTCAGGATGAAGTTGTCTTTCCGTTTCGAGAAAAGAATGTTCCCGGCTTCTTCGGAGGGAGGCATTTCAGAAAGTGCAAGTAGTACGTCCTTACGGACCTGGTGGTCCGGATCATTGAGGGCTTTAAGTAGAGGATTTATGAAATTTTCGTTTCGTGGGCTCACTGAAGCAGCGGCACGACGGACACCCGGTGACTTGTGATTGAGTCCTGATTCAATTGCTTCAGTATCAATTGCTTCGAGTCCGTGCAGTGCCCAGAGTGCGTGGATTGCTCCTCCCGCAATACCGATCTTATCCGGTTCTGATGATTCGATGATCTCTTTGAGAGATTTTGCAAATATAGATTCATTACCGCTTTCGACGATGAGACGTTGTGCGTGCATTCTCCATAACATGTTATCGCTTTGAATTGCTTTGAGGAGATCCGTTGGCTTTTTCTTTGATAAGTCGAAAGTTTCGCTCGGCTTTCCATCCTTGGATGTGAAGCGGTAAATCCGGGTCCGGCTATAGTCGCGCAGGGGGGACTCGAAGGCATTGCCTCGGCCCCTCTTGGCATCGAATCCTCCTCGACCCTTGTTAGGAGTCGGGTTGTGTTGGATCAGGAAACTGTACCAGTCGCTCATCCATATTGCACCGTCAGGACCTACTTCGGAGTAGATGGGAGAGAACCATTCGTCGACTGAAGCGACCAGGTTCCAACCGTTCTCTGCCACGAAATGGGATCCTTCCGAACGAACTTGTGCCCTATAAACTAAATTTCCTGTCGGAGCATTTATCAGTGCTGAGCGGTTCCACCAGTCCTCAGGAAAGCTCCTGGCCGTGTAAAGATGATGTCCTGCGGCTGCAGTGAAGCCACCAAAAACGTCAACCTGGCGAACGTTGGGTGTGATGGGAAAGAATTTTTTATTCGAATCAATTCCAGGAAGGCGGCTCGGTTGATCCAGTCCATCGAAACGGTCGTAATGTGTCTTTGCGATGGGCATGTAAACACTGGACTGATTATTTGCGGTGGATATGAAGACATCATTATTTTCTGAGAAACCAAGTCCCCAAGTATTGTTGGAGGTTCTTCCCAGGTATTCTAGTTCTGATCCGTCCGGTCTGAACCGGTAAACGCCTTGACCAAAACGATGGTCCTTGTCACCGACCTTTCCATTGAAGCCTGCGTATCCCATCACTCCCCAGATCCAGTTATCAAAACCGTATTTCAGATTTGAGGGACCTGCGTGAGTGTCTCCCGTGCTCCAACCGGAGAGGAGGGTTTCTCTGACATCGGCCCTATCATCTCCGTCCGTGTCCTTTAGGAAGATAAATTCGGGGGCCATTTGTACAATCAGTCCGTCCCTCGCAAAACACATACCGGTCGGGATCGACAACTTGTCTGCGAAGAGGGTCGCTTTGTCGGCCTTGCCGTCCCCGTCCGTATCTTCAAGGATTCGGATCCTGTCCTTTCCTAGTTCAGTTGGTTTTAGTTCGTTCGGGTAGTCCTGCGTCTCGATGACCCATGCACGGCCCCTTTCGTCCCAGTCAATTTCAATGACGCTGTAAAGTCCGAGCTCTTCGGATGCAAAGAGTGAGATGTCAATTCCATGAGCGACTTGTGTGTGTTTCAAGGACTGTTCTGGACTAAGAGGTTCGTGTACTTTAATTGGTTCGGGTCGCCTCTCGTAGTTCGGGACAAGGTCCCCGTCACGCCGTACCAGTTCGGGAATTTTCGTTGAGAGAAATGTCTTACTTTCCTTTTCGCCGATTGCCCATAGGAGTCCCCGATAAACCAAGTCATGAAATCCAGGATTGCTCCATGTCCTTTGGTCGTGGCCGTAGGCGGTGTAAAAAACACGCCCCTTTCCCGGTTCACGTGTCCAGGTCCACGGCTCACCTTCTCTGGTTTGTAGAACGTTCCGGTCCTTGGTTCCTTTGTGATGTACGTACGTTTCGTCCCATGTTTCAAAGCCTTTGAAGCCTTTCATTATAGGATGTTCAGGTTTCTCTATCTTTGTTGAGAAGGTTCCTGTCCCATGTGATTTGAACTGGGCTCCCACTAATTTCACATATTGCATTGAGTTGAGAAAACAGTAAGAAGCGCAATGGATCGGCAAGAATGCTCCTCCACTATATACATAATTCAGTATGCCTTTTTCCTGTTCTTCCGTGATCTTACCGATGTTGGCGTAAATCATAAGAGCATCGAACTTTTCCAGAGTCCCATCGTGGAGACAGTCCGGGTCAGCCGTGTAAGTAAAATTTACACCAAGAGGTCCAAGCCCTTGCATGATCTGTGGAATTCGTTCGGCCGGCCTGTGATGTCCTTCATCTCCAAGGAAGAGGACCTCTAGCCGCTTTGCTTCCGCAGAGCCAAGGAATGCTGTGATGAGAATAAAGGTGAGGAGAGATTTCATTATTATTTATTGTTATGACAGGGCAAATTCAGGCATTTTCTTCAGTTCTCCTCCCGCAAGAGCACTTTCGTGGGCAATGATTCCAGTGCAGGTCCAGTTTGCTGACTGGATTGCGTTCGGGAAAGGGTCCCGGTCTTCGGCAAGAGCACTGAGGAACTCGTGAACGAGATGAGGGTGAGATCCTCCGTGCCCAGCACCCTGAGTGAAGCTGAGGTGTTCTTCTCCGTCTTCTCCTCCGTAAACTCCTCCAGTAGTAAAAGGAGCAATTTCGTCAGGAAGGAGGTGTGCGTAGTCCGGACATTCTACTTTTTCTGGGATCTCAGGCTCTGGTTTCTTGGCAGTATGAATGATCAGGGGATCTCCTTCAATGAGGGGCCATTCCATCGCTTTCTTGTCACCATACACTTCGAAGCTTTCACGGTACTGACGTGCGACATCGAACAATGAACGATAAATGTACGCGGAGAGATCTGAGTCTTTAAATTTAATATGTGTCGATTCGACAGCGAACGGGGAATTATAACAATCATGCATTTCTTCGCGGATGGTCCCCGAAGGAAAACATGATACGTACTCTGCTTGACCTTTTGTGAGGCCGAGGACAGGTCCAACGCAATGAGTCGCGTAATGCATTGGAGGAAGGCCGGGCCAGTATCCGGGCCAACCGTCCATGTCCTGCTGATGACTTGCTTTCAGGAACTGTATTTTGCCTAGTTCGCCTTTTTCATACATTTCTTTGGCGAAGAGAAATTCGCGGGCATAGACGACAGTTTCCATCATCATGTACTTGAGTCCTGTTTCTTTGCACAGGTTCACAATGGTTTCGCAGTCTTCTACGGAAGTGGCCATGGGCACGGTACAGGCAACGTGCTTGCCAGCTTTTAGAGCTGCTATTGATTGTTCTGCATGGTTTGGAATGGGTGTATTAATATGAACGAAATCCACTTCAGGATCATTCAGAACGTCTTCGTAGTTCTGGTAACGTTTCTTAATATTATATTTATCTCCTATCTCGTTCAGGGATTCTTCAGTCCTCTGACAGATGGCATACATGTTTGCCTGTGGATGGCGTTGATATATGGGGATGAATTCGGAACCGAACCCGAGCCCTATGATGGCGACGTTATACTGTTTGCTCATATTGTTTGAATTTGGGTTGCGATTATATAGTAATCCAAATCATTCGTATAGTATCTATACCTAAATTATTGGGATTTATTGGTGTGAAGGCTAATTCTTGCAGTTCAAGCATATTGGGATGTAAACTGTTCATGGTAATGCTCTCTGTTTGTAGTGATTCTTCAATGGGTAGGCGTGATTTTCTTCGCGTCGGAGGCCTTGGAATTGGGGGTCTTACGCTAGCAGATTTATTGAGAGTAAAGGCCAGTGCTGCGGAACAGGGGATTCCGGTCAAGGACAAGGCGGTGGTCTTTCTGTTTATGCATGGAGGGCCTCCACAAACGGAGACATTTGACCCAAAAATGGATGCTCCGGACGGTATCCGTAGTGCTGTTGGTGAGATTAAGACAAAGATCCCTGGGATCACTTTTGGATCCACTCTGAAAGGATTGGCAGGACTGGCAGACAAAATGTCGATAGTTCGATCTTTTACTACAGGTAACGGGAACCATGATATCAAACCGATCGTTGGGAATACTTCCCTAGGAGCAAATCTAGGATCTATTTATTCCAGAGTCGCAGGACCGAACAGGACACAGAGTGGAATGCCAACTAATGTCGCTCTTTTCCCAAGGGCCGTGGTTCCAGAGGCACAAGAAAGAAACAAAAGTTTTGGAAAATTTGTATCTACAGGATCAATCGGGAGCTCTTATGCGCCATTCGTTCCCGGAGGTTCCGGAAACTTGCAACAGGACATGGTGCTGTCCATTCCTGAGCCCAGACTCAATGACCGGAGGAGTCTCCTTGGTAGTGTGGATTCTTTGCGTCGGCGAGTTGATGATACGGGTAAACTTGATGGAATCAGTGGTTTCCAGGAGCAGGCATTTGATACTATTCTTGGTGGAGTTGCTGGGGCCTTTGATTTGTCCTCGGAGGATCCAAAAACCATAGAGCGTTATGACACGGCTCCGTTAGTTCCTTATTCATCAATTCGAAAGGTCTGGAACAATCATAAAAATTACAGGGATCATGTTAATTCTTTGGGTAAGCTCATGCTCATGGCGAGGCGCTTAGTTGAACGTGGTTGTGGTTTTGTCACGGTCACGACGAACTTTGTATGGGACTTTCATGCGGACAAGAACAATGCCACCGTGACTGAGGGAATGCATTACGTTGGTCATCCCTTCGATCATGCGGTTTCTGCTTTCATTGAAGATATTCATAACAGGGGATTGCAGGACAAGGTCTTGCTTGTTTGCTGTGGTGAGATGGGGAGGAGTCCCAAAATAAATAAGAATGGGGGCCGTGATCATTGGGGAAAATTAGCTCCTCTTATGCTTTCCGGAGGAGGGTTCAATCATGGTCAGGTCATAGGGGAGTCGACCCGGGACGGTGGTGAGCCGAACAGTGATCCTGTTACAATGAATAATCTTCTTGGCACCGTGATGCATTCGTTACTCGATGTGGGGGAAGTCCGTTTAATGGAGAATATTCCGGGCAAAGTGAAGTCATTAATCGCTGATTCAGAACCGATTAAAAATCTTTCATAAGTATTTGAGTGGGTTTTTAGGTTTAGAAGTGCATAATACTGATCATGAAAAACAGTATTAATTTAATTACCCTCATTGGTATTTTCACTGCTCTTTTTGCTGCACCTTTATTCGCGGCAGAAGACGAAAAGAAAAAACCTGCGAAAAAACCAACTAAGACAGCGGCTGAAAGATTTGCTAAGTTCGATAAGAACAGTGATGGAAGCATTACACTTGATGAACTCAAGGCCAGTCCTAATTTCAAAAACAAGCCAGAGGCCGCGGCTAAAAATTTGAAACGTAGGGATAAGGACGGTGACGGAAAGTTAAGCAAGGAAGAGTTTGCGGCTAAGCGGCAGCCCAAAAAGAAGAAAGGCGACGCGGCCAAGAAGAAAGGCGACGCAGCTAAGAAGAAAGGCGACGCAGCCAAGAAAAAAGGTGACGGAGCCAAGAAGAAAGGTGACGCAGCCAAGAAGGATGGTGATGGAGCCAAGAAGGATGGTGATGGAGCCAAGAAATAAAATAAGCTCTTAAATTTCGACTAAAACAAAAAAGTGCATTGTGGATTCTCACAATGCACTTTTTAATTAAAGTATAAACCTATGTTTACTACCTCACGTCGCCAGATGATGGCTTCCTGCGCATCTGCCAGTTTAGCATTTCCTTTCCTTTCTCTGGGAGCACAGCCAAAAATTAATATCACCGGCACCAGAGTCATTAGTTTACGTCCCAATCATTATCATGGGTGGCCTACGCTGGCCCGTCGCATGGATGGTGAGTTGTTACTGGTCTGTTCCGGAGGACGTGAAAGCCACGTGTGTCCTTTCGGACAAGTAGAACTGATGCGTTCCAAGGACGGTGGACAAACATGGACTTTTCCGCGCGTGTTGCTTGATAGCCCAATCGATGACCGTGATGCCGGTATCCTGGAAACTGCCAAGGGTGCGCTTCTGGCCACGACCTTCACCTCCAATGCTTATGATGAATATTATCTTAAGAAAGGGTCCCATAAGAATTGGCCCGAGAAGAGGCGTAATCAGTGGCTTGCCGCTCATAACCGGGTACCTGCTTCCGCTCGCAAGAAAGAGCTCGGTAATTGGATGATCCGCTCTACGGATGGCGGGGTGACCTGGAGCCCTCGCTATGACTCTCTGGTCAATAGTCCGCACGGCCCTGTGAATTTGAAAGATGGCCGAATCATTTACCCCGGGAAAAATCTTTGGCACGAAAAGACATGGATTGGCGTGTGCGAATCCAAGGATGATGGTCAATCGTGGAAGCGCTTGGCTCAAATCCCAACGCGCAAAGGTGATGATCCTGAGAACTATCATGAATTGCACGGAGTGGAAGCAGTTAATGGAAACCTCGTCGTGCAAATCCGTAATCACAATAAGGCGAACAATGGTGAGACACTGCAAACTGAATCGACCGATGAAGGAAGAACCTGGAGTGAGCCCATCTCTATCGGTGTGTGGGGACTCCCTTCACACTTACTGCGCCTCAATGATGGGCGGCTCTTGATGAGTTATGGACATCGGCGTAAACCTTTTGGTAATCAAGCCCGCGTGAGTAGCGATCATGGCAAAACCTGGAGTGAACCGGTTATTGTTTCCGGTGATGGAGTTGGTGGAGATCTCGGTTATCCAACGACGGTACAGCTGGAAGACGGTTCGTTAGTGACTGTTTGGTATGAGAAAATGGCTGGCAGTACATTGGCCGTATTGCGTCAAGCTAAGTGGAAACTGTCTTGAATTTAATTTATAAATGGTCGCTTTAAGAAATTCAATTTTGCCTCCGAATGTATTGTTTTGTGAGTTTGAATCTGGTCGTATGTCGCGTGAGGATTTTCATTCAGCGATGTCTTTTCATGCGAAAGAGTTGATCGAGGAAATGGAAGAGCAGCGCCGCAATCCTCTTGAGGCATTTGTGGAGTCCATTAGGAACCGGAGATTCGCACATTCTCTTGCTCGAAAGCATGGAGAAACGGCCGTCCGTGAAATTTTTACAGCGCTGGCAGATGTTGCCGGTTTTCCTCCTGCAAGGCTCTTATGGAATGCAGGTCACCGACACGTTCCATTGTATTGTTTTCTTCGATTAGGATGTGAGCCTCTTTTCCGGGTAAGGTCCATGGAAGTAAAAAGAAGAGTGGCGAGCATTGATCTCGAATACCAGTTCGATGGTGCGAGTAGGCCGAGCCGGGAACTATTTTCTTTGAAAAGAGGTTGGCATGGGAACCTCTATGTAGAGGACCGAGAGATTTTTCCTGGAAAATAAAAATGCCGTCCATTTCTGGACGGCATTCGTGAAATAGATAGCTATAAGAAGTATCTTTAAAAGATAAGAAAATTACTTCTCTTTTTTCTTTTGTAGCTTTGCAAAGAGGGCCTTGGGATCCGCGGCTCCTTTCTTTTTGCACTTGCCACAGCAAACAGCGATGCTGATCTTAGATTCCTTGGCAGTGGCTTTGCCAGTGAATGCGCACTTGCCGTCTTTGGCTTTAGCTACCTGAGCAGCATAAGCTGTTGGATCTTTTTCGAATTTTGCAACGCACTTGCCGCAGCAGAACTTTGCAACCAATTCTACGCTCTCTGAACCATCAGCAGCTTTACCACTGATTGGGCACTTGTCATTAACAGCATCAGCAGCGATTGCTGAGCCTAGGGTAATTGATGCTACCCCGACGAGCGCAATAGCGGATTTGATTAGTGATCTCATAATGATGAATTTTAATTCTTTTGATGTTTTTAGTCAAAGGGCTTTTTTTACATATTTCCTTATAAATACACTAATTCTGTGCAAGTTCAGGATAAACATCTATTAAGTTTAGCTTGTCGCCTGATTTTTTCTGCAACCTTAAAAGTTCTTTGAAAAGGGATTTCATTTTTTCTTTTGATTCCGGTTTGCCGGAAATGTCCTG
>JABSSR010000160.1 GCA_013213965.1 Verrucomicrobiales bacterium
GACTGTCGAGTTTGCTAGGCAAATCAAGACTGTGGTTGCGGACAAGAACGGAAATTGGATGGTGAAACTTGATCCCTTGAAGATTTCACGGGAAGAACAAGGTCTTGAGGTAAAAAATAATCGAGGAAAGTCGATTTCATTGAAAGGCGTTTTGGTCGGTGAAGTTTGGTTCTCCTCAGGACAATCCAACATGGTTTGGACAGCTGGTAAGAGCATGTGCAACGAGTTAGCGCGAGAAATTGCCTCATCCAAAGATGATGTGCCCATTAGGGAAATTAACATCAATACCGTTTCTGCTCTCTATCCGCAGAAGAAGGCAACTTCCGAGGAGGGCTGGAAGAAAGCCTCTGCCGCGAGTGGTTTCTCGGCTCTATCCTTATCCTTTGCTCATGAGCTTTACAAAGAATTGAACGTGCCTATCGGTATCTTGCTTAGTGCCCACAGCAACACACGCATTGAAGCATTTACCCAACGCAAGGCAATTGAGGCTCATCCTAAATTAAAAAACGATGCCGATCTCATTTTTGATGCGGATCCACTGATCGAACAAGGTCGTAATGCTTATGTTCGTTACTACAAAGATCTTAAGGAATGGCAAGACGAAGCAGCTAAGATGTCGGAGGTTGGTGGAAAGATGCCCGCTCGTCCGAACCTCCCCGGAATTGCTGGCATGTGGCGGGGGCCTTCTCAGTTTTTCAATGGGAAGATTGCGCCTGTTATTCCTTATGCTATTCGTGGAGCAATCTGGTGTCAGGGGACCAGTAACGGCAATGATGGTAGAATTTATGCTGCCAGAATGGAAGCACTGGTCAAGGGTTGGAGGGATGCCTGGGGCATGCCTAAGATGCCTTTCTATTTTACGCAAATGCAATGTTATGGGGCGCCTGATCCCAATAATGTTGGCTTTGCCGACATTCGTCAGGTCCAGCATTTGTTCTTTCAACACAATCGCAAGAATGTGGGGATGGTAGTTCAATCTGATCTCAATTCGGCCCGCCCCGGTGGAATTCACTACTACAATAAACTCCATCCTGGAATGAGAATGGCTCGATGGGCCCTTGCCAAGGATTATGGCAAAAATGTCCCTTACACTGGCCCAATTTACAGCGGATACAAAGTGGACGGTAGTAAAGTGATAGTTTCCTTTGAGAAGGAAAGTCTATTTGGTGGACTAATGGTAGGCAATAAGGGTATGGCCAAGGATTATAGAGAACCCGGTAAATTCGTGGAACCTGCTAGGGCAACCCTTGGGGCAAAGCTTAATCATTTCAGATTGTGTGGTGCTGACAAAAAGTGGCATAGCGCTGAGGCTGCTATAGTTGATAATAATGTTTTTGTAAGCTCTGAGAAAGTAGATGCTCCGACAGGCGTGCAATATGCCTATAATGCGGTACCAGAAAATTCCAACCTCTATAACAAAGCGGGTTTACCGGCGACTCCCTTTGCTGTGATTGATAGTAAGCTAATTTTCGAGGAAGACGACCTTGAAAAAGCTGCTGCTCTTAAGGCGAAGTATGCGCGATACACCGA
This sequence comes from Verrucomicrobiales bacterium, assembly GCA_013213965.1. Taxonomy (GTDB): domain Bacteria; phylum Verrucomicrobiota; class Verrucomicrobiia; order Verrucomicrobiales; family DEV007; genus EC70. Next base: position 1,531 of record JABSSR010000160.1, read on the forward strand.
TCCTGACTACCCGATTTTACAGGTGGCAGAGTATTATCGCGATGGAGTCATTCTGCAGCGTGATCACCCGATTCAAGTTTGGGGGCATGCGAACAAGGGTGTGAAGGTAACCGTGACACTGAATGATGCTGTTCAGAACGTAGTCGCTAATGACTGGGATCAATGGGCGGTTTCTTTTCCAGCAAGAAAGGCTTCTAATGAACCGATTGCTCTTGAGGTTAAGTCTAGTCATGGTTTTAACCGTACAGTTAAGGACATCTTGATAGGGGACGTTTGGTATCTTACTGGTAGTACGGCTCTTACCTCCGAGTGGCCTTACGATAGACGTGATAAGGAAGCTGATCTTCCCAAATCGATGCCGCAGGTTAGAGAGTTTTGCAGAAAGACCAAGACTAGCAGCTTTCCTACACCAAGGAAGCGCCGGTTTGAGACTGGTGGTGGAAAGTACCGTTCTCACTGGCTCACGGCGGATTACTCGAAGGAGAATAATGGTGTGACTATGTTTGCCTATGAGTTTGCAAAGGCCTTGAATCGATCAGGCATTCCACAGGGATTTATTACAATGTCATCGGGACGAGGAGGGCGTAATCGACAACTTGCTTCCCCACTTTCGTGGACTTCTTTTGAAGGTGTAAAAAACGTCAAGAGCCTAGCTTTTAAGGCTCGTTTGGACGAATTATTTCTTCAGTTTCCTGGCTCAAATGTGGCCA